>NZ_JAPDBE010000001.1:216110-309455 GCF_027705025.1 Aeromonas sp. D3
ACTCTGCTGGGGGGATTAGTGATCACTCTGCAATCGACCGTCTTCAGTCAGCTGAGTGAATTCGGGTTTAAGCAGACTGCCCGCTATACCCGCGGCTACGGAGGTTGACCATGCAGGACTATTTCACGACTCTGCTGGGGGGATTAGTGATCACTCTGCAATCGACCGTCTTCAGTCAGCTGAGTGAATTCGGGTTTAAGCAGACAGCCCGCTATATCCGCGCCTACGGAGGTTGACCATGCAGGACTATTTCATGACCCTGCTGGGTGGTCTGGCGATCACCTTGCAATTAACTGCTCTCAGTCTGCTGCTCGGCGTACTGATGGCGGCTGCCATGACATGGGTGCTGGAGCAGCGCATTCCGGTGGCGACCCAGCTGGTACAGCTGTGGGTACTGATCTTCACCGGCACGCCGCTGCTGATCCAGATTTTCCTCATCTACTACGGGCCGGGACAGTTTGAGTGGCTCAAATCCGGGCCGCTCTGGCCTCTGCTCAAGCAGCCCTGGTTCTGCGCCGTGCTGGCCCTTGGTTTCAACACTGCGGCCTATTCAACCCGCTTGTTCAAGGGGGCGCTCGATGCTATTCCGTCCGGTGAGGTGGAGGCCTGCCGCGCGCTCGGCTTTTCGGCCGGGCAGACCCTGTGGATGAAGGTGCGCCATGCTGCGCGGCGACTGGTGCCCGCCTACTCCAACGAGGTGATCCTGGTGCTCAAGGGGAGTTCGCTCGCCAGCACCATCACCATCATGGACGTGATGGGCCTGGCCCAGCGCCTCAACGCCCAGACCTATGACACCCTGGCTGTGTTCACTGTGGCCGGTGCGCTTTACCTGACCATGAACGGATTGTTAACAATTGGGTTTCGCTGGTGTGAACGGCGAGCCCTGGCATTCCAGGCCTGAGCTCGGTAGATCTACCTCTTTGTGGTAGGTATAAATGCGGGAAATCTGTGCTTCTCCTCTGATTTTTTGCATTTCCCCCCATTTTTATGCGCCGCCTGTTTATTGGCTCACAGAACCCGTGATTGCAACTGTTATCAGATTGTTTTTTATGGGGGGATCCATTAAGGTTGGGCCCACAACAAGAAACAACCTTAAACCTACGCTTAAACATGGAGTTGATCATGAAAGTTGCCGTTCTGGGTGCCGCCGGTGGCATCGGCCAAGCCCTCGCTCTGCTGTTGAAAAATCGCCTTCCTGCTGGTTCCGAACTGAGCCTGTATGACATAGCCCCGGTCACTCCGGGTGTGGCGGTCGATCTGAGCCATATCCCGACTGACGTGAAAGTAAAAGGTTTCTGCGGTGAAGATCCGAGCCCGGCTCTGGTCGGCGCCGATGTGGTGCTGATCTCCGCCGGTGTGGCGCGCAAGCCCGGTATGGATCGTTCCGATCTGTTCAATATCAACGCCGGCATCGTCAAGAATCTGGTGGAAAAATGTGCCGCTACCTGCCCGAAAGCGCTGATCGGCATCATCACCAACCCGGTCAACACCACTGTCGCCATCGCGGCTGAAGTGCTGAAAAAAGCCGGTGTCTACGACAAGCGTCGCCTGTTCGGTGTCACCACACTGGATGTGATCCGCGCCGAGACCTTCGTGGCCGATGCCAAGGGTCTGAATGTCGACAAGGTGCGTGTCAACGTGATCGGTGGCCACAGTGGCGTGACCATTTTGCCGCTGCTGTCCCAGATCGAAGGCGCCTCCTTTACTGCTGAAGAAGTGGCTGCCATGACCAAGCGTATCCAGAACGCCGGTACCGAAGTGGTGGAAGCCAAGGCCGGTGGCGGTTCTGCCACCCTCTCCATGGGTCAGGCTGCCTGCCGTTTTGGCCTGTCCCTCATCAAGGGTCTGCAGGGCGAAGCCAACGTCATCGAGTGTGCTTATGTGGAAGGTGATGGCAAGCATGCTACCTTCTTCGCACAGCCCATCTTGCTGGGCAAGAATGGCGTCGAAACCGTGCTGGACTACGGCAAGCTGAGTGCCTTCGAGCAAGAGGCGATGGAGGGCATGCTGGCCACTCTGAAAGCCGATATCCAGCTGGGTGTCGAGTTCGTCAAGTAAGCCGCATGGCTGACAACAAGGGGAGCTTCGGCTCCCCTTTGTCATTGCTGCAGGGTGCTGACGGTGACGGGCTAAGGGGATGGGCCTGGCTGCCGATAACAGAGAGCAGCAGGAGAACCTTATGATGAAACCCCTTACCCTTTTTGGCCTTGCTTGTTTGCTGATGACCCAGGCACAGGGCGCGGAGCCACAGGTATCCGCCGCCGGACCTACGGCAAGCAGTGCAGTTTCCGTGGCAGAGTCAGCGATCGCATCCCCGCCTGCGGTTTCCGCTGCCGAGCCGGTGGCTGTGTCTCAGCCTGCGGTTTCCGCCGCCGGACCGGTCGCGTCATATCAGCCTGAGGTGTCTGCAGCCGGGCCAGCAGCGCCACTGCCAGTCGCTCCTTCAATGGCGCAGGCCTCATCAGCTGCGGCTGCCACAGCGTCGGATGGCGGGCTCTCTCCAACCAGTCAACCCATGACCAGCACGCCGACGAGCGGTGCAGATGACAGCGGCAACCTGCAGGCTGTGCCCCTCTATCGTCAGGACGAGCTGCTCAACTGGATTGAGCAGGGGCGTCATTTACAGCAGGTAAAACAGGACAGATGCCAGCTTACCCAGGATATCGAGGTGCGGGCCGAGGTAATGAAGGTGCCTGCCTATCAGTTCCTGTGGGGAGATATGCTGGCCTGGGGAGTGTGCATCAAGCCCAATGCGGAGCTCGGGGTCAAATTCATGTGGGATGCAGCCAATCAGGGGTTGGCACCTGCGCTGGAACAGCTGGGCCGTTATTACTGGAAGGGCACTCTGGTGCAAAAAGATCTGCTCAAGGCCGAAACCCTGATGCGTGAAGCGGCCAGTCTGGGGTTTCAGCGGGCACAGATAGAGTGGGTCGAGATGTTGCTGCAGGGACTGGGCAGCCCGCTGGATTATGAAGAGGCGTATCACTGGCTGCACAGTACTGTCATTGGTGACAAGGCCTTGCATCAGAAGGCGACCAGCCTGCTGAATCGACTGGGCAACCGCATGCCTGCCAACGCCATTGCCCGTGCCAAGGCGATGCGTTAAATAAAAAGGACCCACAGGTTTTCACCTGTGGGTCCGGATCCGGCCGCCGTGCCATGACAGGCCGGGTCCTCACTGCTTTATATGGTGCAACCCCAATTAAAGATCCTGGTGGGGGCCAAAAACTTCGTAGTGCAACTGTTCGGTCGGGATACCCGCCGCGCTGAGTTGTGTCTTGATCCCCTGCATGAAGCCGAGCGGGCCGCAGAAGTAGTAGTGGGCCTGCGGTACCAGTAACCCGGATACCTGACTCAAGTCCATGGTGCCGCTGAAGTCGTAGTCCTTCCCTTGCTCATCCTGATCACTTGGCTCCCGATACCAGACCCGGCTCTGCAGCTTGTGGTGCTGTTGGCGTTTGCGCTGGATATCCTCCTTGAAGGCATGCAGCGAACCCCGTTCACAAGCGTGCAGCCAGCAGACATCGGCATCATGGCCCGTGCTCAGCAGTTGGTTGAGCATGCTCAGCATGGGGGTGAGGCCCACGCCGGCGGAGAGCAGCACCACTGGGGTGCTGGCGCTGGCTTGCAGGAAGAAATCACCGGTTGGCGGCATCAGATCCACCTTGTCACCAACTTGCAGATGGTCATGCAGCAGGTTGGAAACCTGACCCTGCGGCTCGCGCTTGACGCTAATACGGTAATCGCGGCCATTGGGGGCATCGGAGAGGGAGTACTGACGGATCTCCTGATATTCCAGTTCCGGGTGGTTGAGCTGGATGCTGAGGTACTGGCCCGGCTTGAAATGCAGCACGGGTTTGCCATCGATCGGCGCCAGCATGAAGGAAGTGATGAGCTCGCTCTCGACCCGCTTCTCTTTGATGATGAAGGGGCGAGGGCCTTGCCAGCCACCGATCTCGCTCGCCTTCTCCTGATAGATCTCGCTCTCCCGACCGATGAAAATACTGGCCAGTACTCCATAAGCCTTGCCCCAGGCATCCAGCACTTCGTCGGTGACTGCACTTCCGCCCAATTCTTTGAGCGTGGCCAAGAGATGACTACCTACAATGTGATATTGTTCTGGCTGGATCATGAAACCCGTGTGTTTGTGGGCGATACGTTCTACTGCACCGGCCAGGGCCCCCAGGTTGTCGATGTTCTTGGCATAAGCCGCCACTGCGTTGAACAGGGCCAGCGGTTGGCCGCCGCTGCGCTGGTGAGCCAGGTTGAAAATATCCTTCAGCTCGGGGTTGTGACTGAACATGCGCTGATAGAAGTGCTGGGTGAGTGCAGGGCCCGCCGATTCGAGCAAAGGTATGGTGCTTTTGATGACGGCGATGGTGGCTTGATCTAACATAAGGGGTCCTTTCTAATTAAACATTTAAAATGTCACTTAATAAGCTGCATCCTAGATGTTTATTTGATCTGGATCAATAATCAATTTTCCGCGTGATGCGACACAGGCCCTATGAGACTAACTAGCTATACCGATTTTGGATTGAGAGCCCTGCTCTATCTGGCGACCTTGCCACAGGGGGAATTGTCGAGCGTGGCCAAGGTTTCCGCCTTGTATGACGTCTCTCGCAACCACATGGTGAAGGTGGTGAATCAGCTGGTGAAGCTGGGTTATCTGCAGTCACAGCGGGGCAAGAATGGCGGGATCCGCATGGCTTGCGCGCCAGAGACAGTCAATATCGGCCAGGTGATCCGTGCGCTGGAGGGCAACCTGGACGGCATCGACTGCAACTCGCCCGTTTGCCATATCGTGTCTGTCTGTCTGCTGAAAAGCGCCCTGAAGGAGGCGATGAACGCCTTCCTGGCGGTGATGGACAGCTACACGCTGCAAGACCTGCTGGCCAATCGCGATGAGCTGCAGAAGGTGTTCGGTGAGCTGATCCCGACCCTGGTGCTGGAACCAGAGCCTGACGACGAGAATGAGTGAGATAAAAAAGCTGCCATCGGCAGCCTTTTTTCAATCTTCGAAACCCGATACGTTGCGGTATAAATCTGGCATGATCCGCGCCATCTTCACCATGTTGTTCTCTACTTCCATGATCTCGATGGGGTAGCCAGCCAGCCGCAGGCTGATGTTGGGCTGGGGGATCTCCTCCAGATATTCCAGAATTGCGCCATTGAGGGTTCTCGGCCCGTCGATGGGCAGTTGCCAGTTCATCTCCTTGTTCAGTTCGCGGATGCTGGCCGAGCCTTCCACCAGGAAAGAACCGTCCGGTTGAGGATGGATCTCTTCGCTGGGCGCTGGAGTAATGGTGGTGGTGAAATCGCCCACTATCTCCTCCAGGATGTCGTCCAGGGTAATCAGCCCCTGAATGTCACCGTACTCATCCACAATGAGGCCGATCCGCTCCTTGTTGCGCTGGAATTTGGCCAGTTGCACATTGAGCGGCGTCCCTTCCGGGATGAAGTAGATCTCGTCCACTTCCCGCAGCAGGCTCGACTTGTTGAACTGATCCCTGGCCATCAGCCGCAGCGCATCGCGGGCGTGCAGAAAGCCCACCACGTCATCGATGTTGTCTCGATAGAGCAGTATTTTGGTGTGGGCGCCGTGGGCCAGCTGGCGCAGTATGCTCTTCCAGTCATCGTTGATGTCGATGGCGTAGATCTCGCTGCGTGGCACCATGATGTGCTCCACCGTCATCTTGTCCAGGTCCAGGATACTAAGCAGCATCTCCTGATGGCGCTGGGGGATGAGACTGCCGGCCTCGTTGACTATGGTGCGCAGCTCCTCGGTATTGAGAGCATCATTCTTGTTGGGAGTGACTCGCAGCAGCTTGAGCAGGCCGCTGGTGATGCCATTGATCAGCCAGACGAAGGGGTAGAGCGGCACCATCAGCCCCTTGAGGATCCAGGAGGCGGGGTAGGCAATTCTTTCGGGGAACATGGCCGCCAGGGTTTTGGGGGTGACTTCGCCAAATACCAGCACGACCAGGGTCAGACCGAAGGTGGCGATGGCAACACCCAGATCGCCAAACAGCCGGATACAGACAATGGTGGCGATGGCCGAGGCGAAGATGTTGACCAGGTTGTTGCCTATCAGGATCAGGCCCAGCAGACGATCGGGTCGGGCGAGCAGTTGCTCGACACGGCGTGCGGCTTTGTGTTTGGTCTGTGCCAGATGCCGCAGCTTGTAGCGGTTGATGGACATCAGGCCGGTTTCGGAGCTGGAGAAGAAAGCGGATAGAAAGATCAAGATAACGAGGACAATCAGTAGTGTACTCGTTGAGATGCTGTCCAAAAAGGGCTCCTGTTGGGGCTAGGTGAGTAAAAGTGAATATCAGCTCAGCAGCACTTCTTTCACGAAGCGGCTGCCGAAATAGGCCAGCGTCAGGATGACACTGCCGACAAAACTCAGGGTAATGACCCTGCGGCCACGCCAACCACGAGTATGGTGACCCCATAACAGCAATACGTAGACGCACCAGGCAAGGATCGAGAGGATTGCCTTGTGGGATTTACCCTGGGCGAACATGTCCTCCAGAAAGAACAGACCGGAGGCGATGGAAAGCGTCAGCAGGAACAGACCCGCCGAGATGAGCTGGAACAGGCGCTTCTCTACCGTCATCAAGGGAGGCATGGACGGTAGCTGGCTGATCTTGCGGGACTTCAACTGACGATCCAGACAAGCAAGCTGCAGTGCAAAAAGACCGGCGATCATCAGCACCGAATAGGCCATCAGCGCGAGACCTATGTGCAGCAGCAACTGGGGGTGAGCTTCCAGATGGGTGATATAGCGACCCGGTATCAGGGCACTGGCGGCCAGCAGCAGGGCGGAAAAACTGTAGACCACGGGCAGCAGGATCCAGCCGTTGAAGCGACGGGTGACGCAGGTCATGAAGCAACTGATGATAAGGCTGACCAGAGACGCGACGTTGAGCATGCTGAGATTCTGGCCGGAATGGGTCACCAGCACTTCGCTGGCAACCGACGCGCCATGGGCGACCAGAGCCAGTCCTATGCAGGCAAACAGGGGCGCTTGCCCGACTTGTTTGGCATTGAGCAGCAGGTGCAGCGAGGCGACGATGGCGAGCAGATAGAATGCCAGGGCCAGAATAGAGATCACGATCATAACCAGGTCGTTGTTGAACAAGCGGTTGGAACAGGAGTGGCAGTATACCTTGCACAAGATATGCTCGCCAGTTGTGCTACCGCCGATCTGCCCATATATAGGCAGCAGGCGACCGCTTTGCGCGGTGAATAATTGTCCTCCAGCGCTACCTCACGCTGGCTGAGGTATTATAATGCCCCCATTTGTTCAGCTTGCCTGTTAGCTGGCTGATGACCGCCACGAGCGGTGAATAATCGTCCTCACAGGGCTGACTGGGGTATAATCCCCCCATTTGTTACGCCAAGAACCGGAATGCGTCATGTTTGAGAATTTGACTGAACGACTCTCGCGCACCTTGCGCAATGTCAGTGGCCGTGGCCGGCTGACCGAAGAAAACATCAAGGATACCTTGCGCGAAGTGCGCATGGCGCTGCTCGAGGCGGACGTCGCCCTGCCGGTAGTGCGTGACTTCGTTGCCCGCGTGAAAGAACGTGCCGTGGGCCAGGAAGTGGCCAAGTCCCTGAGCCCGGGCCAGGCCTTCATCAAGATAGTGCACGGCGAGCTGGTCTCTGTGATGGGGGAGGCCAATGAACAGCTCAACCTGGCTGCCCAGCCGCCCGCCATCATACTGATGGCGGGTCTGCAGGGTGCCGGTAAGACCACTACGGTCGGTAAACTGGCCAAGTTGCTCAAAGAGCGAAGCAAGAAGAAGGTGCTGGTCGTCAGTGCCGACGTCTATCGCCCTGCGGCGATTAAGCAGCTGGAAACCCTGGCAAGCGACGTCGGCGTCGACTTCTTCCCGAGTGATGTCAGCCAGAAACCGGTCGATATCGCCACCGCGGCCATCGATCAGGCGCGCAAGAAGTTCTATGACGTTGTGATCGTGGATACCGCCGGCCGTCTGCACGTCGACAGCGACATGATGGACGAGATCATCCATCTCCACGCCACCATCAAGCCTATCGAGACCCTGTTCGTGGTGGATGCCATGACCGGTCAGGATGCCGCCAACACTGCCAAGGCGTTCAACGAGGCGCTGCCGCTCACTGGCGTGATCCTCACCAAGGCCGACGGTGATGCCCGTGGTGGTGCCGCTCTTTCCGTGCGCCATATCACCGGCAAGCCAGTCAAGTTCATCGGTATGGGTGAGAAGACAGACGCGCTGGAGCCATTCCATCCGGATCGCCTCGCTTCCCGTATCCTCGGCATGGGTGATGTACTGTCGCTTATCGAGGAAGTGGAGCGCACGGTCGACAAGGAGAAGGCAGCCAAACTGGCCAACAAGGTCAAGAGTGGCAAAGGCTTCGATCTGGAAGACTTCCGTGAACAGCTGGCCCAGATGCGCAACATGGGTGGCATGATGGGCATGCTCGACAAGCTGCCGGGCATGTCCGGCCTGCCGGATAACGTGAAAGATCAGATGGATGACAAACTCACAGTGCGGATGGAGGCCATTATCAGCTCCATGACGCCCAAGGAGCGCGCCCATCCTGATCTCATCAAGGGTTCCCGCAAGCGCCGCATCGCTGCAGGCTCCGGCATGCAGGTGCAGGACGTGAACAAGTTGCTCAAGCAGTTCACCGAAATGCAGCGCATGATGAAAAAGATGTCCGGCAAGGGCGGCATGCGCAAGATGATGGGGCAGATGAAGAACATGCTGCCGCCCGGATTCGGTGGCGGTGGTCGCGGTCCGTTCTGATTTTCCTGCTTGTCAGGCAGAAAGGCTCACCGAGGTGAGCCTTTTTCATGCCAACCCTTGCGCAAAAAATAGCTGGCTTGGTTGCAATTATTACGAATCCAAGTAGAATTACGCGGCTTATTTTAAGCTAGGGTCTGCGTATTTGCAGGCCTTGTTCATTAGATGTTTATGAGGACGATATGGTAACCATTCGTTTACAACGTGGTGGCGCGAAAAAGCGTCCGTTTTACCAGGTAGTAGTTTCTGACAGCCGTTGCGCCCGTGACGGTCGCTTCATCGAGCGCGTTGGTTTCTTCAACCCGGTCGCTTCTGGTTCTGCTGAAAAGCTGAATCTGGACCTGGCTCGTATCGAGCATTGGGTTGCTACTGGTGCCGCTGTTTCTGACCGCGTTGCCAAGCTGATCAAAGACGCTGCCAAAGCTGCTTAATCAGCCCAACGGTAAGGAGTTAAGGTGGAAAAACCTGTAGTTCTGGGCACTCTGGGTACCGTTTATGGCATCAAGGGCTGGCTTAAAGTGAACTCCTTCACCGATGTTGCCGAAGCGATTTTCGATTACAACCCCTGGATGATCAATCAGAACGGGGTGTGGCGTGAACTCAAGGTCTCGGCCTGGAAACGTCACAACAAGGGTCTGATTTGCAAGATCGATGGTATCGATCTGCGTGAAGATGCCCTTGCATTGACCAATGTCGAGATTGGCGTACCCGCTGATCTTTTGCCTGCGTTGCCTGAAGGTGAGTTTTACTGGCGTGACCTGATTGGTTGCTCGGTATCGACCACCAAGGGATACGACCTGGGCAAGGTGACCGAATTGATGGAAACCGGCTCCAACGATGTGTTGGTGGTTGAGGCCAATGTAAAAGATGCCTTTGGCGCGAAGGAGCGGTTGATTCCGTTCCTGGAAGAGCAGGTGATCAAGCATATTGATCTGACTGCTCGAACAATCGAAGTTGATTGGGATCCTGGTTTCTAGTTTCCCGCGGTAACACGAGTGCCGGAGGTTTCTTATGTGGATTGGGGTGATTAGCCTCTTCCCGGAAATGTTCCGAGCCATTACCGAGCACGGGGTAACGGGTCGGGCCGTCAAGAGTGGCCTGCTGCAGATTGAGTGCTGGAACCCCCGGGAGTTTACCCACGATAAACACCGTACGGTCGATGATCGTCCTTATGGTGGTGGGCCCGGCATGTTGATGATGGTTCAGCCGCTGCGTGACGCGATTCATGCAGCCAAGCAAGCGGCGGGAGACGGGGCGAAAGTCATCTATCTCTCTCCTCAGGGACGCAAGCTGACTCAAGCGGGCGTAACCGAGTTGGCGACGAATCAGAAACTGATTCTGGTAGCCGGTCGATACGAAGGTATCGATGAACGCGTGATACAAACCGAAGTCGACGAAGAGTGGTCTATCGGGGATTACGTGTTAAGTGGTGGCGAGTTGCCTGCCATGACCCTGATCGATGCGGTTTCGCGTCTGGTCCCTGGGGTTTTGGGTGATCAGGCCAGTGCCGAGCAGGACTCCTTTACGGATGGCTTGCTGGATCATCCCCACTACACTCGGCCGGAGTTGTTGGATGGATTGGCGGTGCCCGAGGCGCTGACAAGCGGCAATCACGAAGTGATCAGGCGCTGGCGTCTCAAACAGTCGCTCGGACGAACCTGGCAAAGAAGGCCGGAACTTATTAACAACCTAGCTCTGACTGACGAGCAAGAATCACTTCTTGCCGAGTATGTCCGCGAAGTGCGTGACAGCGTTAAGTAGAGTTTTCAGTTTATCCTAGGTAAGGAAAGACAATGAGCAAGATTATTCAGCAGCTTGAACAAGAGCAACTGCGTACCGACATCCCGGCATTTGCCCAGGGCGACACCGTACGTGTTCAAGTTCGTGTTAAAGAAGGTGGCAAAGAGCGTCTGCAGGCTTTCGAAGGCATCGTTATTGCCAAGCGTAACCGCGGTCTGCACTCTGCTTTCACCGTTCGCAAGATCTCCAACGGCGAAGGTGTTGAGCGTGTATTCCAGACTCACTCTCCGCTGATCCACAGTGTAGAACTGAAGCGTCGTGGTGATGTTCGCCGCGCCAAACTGTACTACCTGCGCAACCTGTCCGGTAAAGCTGCTCGTATCAAAGAGAAGCTCAACTAATTCGATTCGAATTGGTGTCGATATGTCGGCAAATAGCTCGACAGGTAGTGAAAAGGCTCGCCAATGGCGAGCCTTTTTTGTGTCCGCTGTTCAGGATCCTGACCGTACGCCAGCGTTCTGACCGCCGCTTACTGACTGACCCGTACCACAGAGTTGTCCCGTCCGAAGGGGCCTGGCACATAGTCGTCCGCCTCCCAGTCGTTGTCGTAGAGCGTCTCTCCGTTCGGTTTCACCAGCTGGTAGCAGTATTCGAAATGGCTGGGGCCATCGGTGGGCAAGTTTAGGGTGGTTCTGAACTCCCCGCTCTTCATCCGCTTGAGCTCTATGGGTTGCCACTGGCTGAACTCTCCCAGCAGCAATACCTGCTCCGCTTCACCTGCAGCCTCTTTTTCCACCGCGAAGGTCACCTTGACCTCGGGGCGGGACTTGAGAAATTGCTTGTTGATCGGCATGACGCCTCCTTGTCATTGATTGCGAAGAAATAGCTACTGGCTATTTTTATATCACTTTATGACAAGGATGTTTATAACGGAGATCAAAGGGGCAGGGCAAAGTGTCGTTGCAGCAGGCCATGAGTGAACCCTGTCTTGAGGTAAAAGCCTCGTGGCAGTGTCAAAATTGGTTGACCATTGCGGCCGATGGCACGGGTCAGCGCCTTGTTGTTGGCTGCCTTGGGGCGCAACTGCAACACCTGGCCATGGCGAGCACTGATCTGCTCGACCTCTCCCAGCACTATCATGTCCATCAATTCTTCCCAGTCCTGGCGCAGCAATTCATCTTCCTCTTCACTCGGGCTCCACATCAGCGGCATGCCGATCCGGCGTTCTCCTACTGGGATGTCACGGCTGCCCTCCACCGGGATCCAGAGTACCCGCGAGAGCTTGTTGCGTACATTCGACTCTTCCCAGCGCTGACCACTGACGCCGATCAGTGGTGCCACGCAAACGAAGGTGGTCTCCAGCGGCTTGCCATAAGGATCGATGGGGATCGTCTTGAGCTCGATGCCGAGCTCGGGGAAGTCCTGCTCCGGCTTGCTGCCTGCGCTGGCCCCTAGTTGCCACTCGATAAGTTGACCGACCCAGCCCTTGTCCCGCCTCAGATCGCGAGGGACAGCAATGCCTGCATCGCTGGCCAGCTGTGCCAGCGAGAAGCCAGCCATGGCGTCGGCACGGGCCAGCAGTTCCTGTTCTGACTGCGGATTGGTGGGCATGAATGACTCCTGCAAAGGGGAATTATTTTAGCAAGTCTGATCCTTGATGAGGATCGCTGTTTTTATAACCGTTCCTGGCAGGGGGCTGCACAGGGGGGGGCGTTTTGTAGGTGATGACTTATCATAATGATTTTTAAAGAGTTTGTCTTTATAGCGCAGATCTTCCCGGCACAGGATCCCGAGTTGAAATAGTTGTCCAAGGGTTTGCTCATGCTGTTGCACACAGTTATCCACAGAAATCTTGGATAACTGCCGTAAAGTGGTAATAGTCAGGGGGTTGTTACAAAAAAATGTGAAACCGCACCGATTTTTGCTGCGATGGCAGGGTAGATAGTGTGCCATGCCTGTGGATAAATTAGCCGTGGTGGATCTTTGAACAGTTGGACTTGTTCACAATCGGGATCCCGGATCTTCGGCGGGGAAAGACATGGATCTTGATCCAGCACCATTCATTTAACACTATGTATTTAAATACATATTTTGTTTTTATTAACATGCTGTATGCTGATGTTTAATTTAGAGTAGATAACCAAAACTACTGTATATACCCGCTTGCTAACAGGTTTATACACAGCCTGGGTGGGCAACTTGCGGGGCTTGATCCTTGGGTTTGTTTATAAGTCGGCTTGAAATTGAAAGTTATTCATGCGTGGGGGATTGCAGTCCTTGTTTGCTGCCACGGAGTGAATGTGGAACAATCTCCTTATAGATTCAGCCTTTATAAGGTGATCACGTGATAGATGGCGACGGGTTTCGTCCCAATGTCGGAATCGTGATCTGTAACCGTGACGGGCAAGTATTGTGGGCTAAGCGCTATGGGCAGCACTCCTGGCAGTTTCCGCAGGGAGGAGTTGATGACGGTGAGACGCCAGAACAGGCCATGTATCGTGAGCTGTATGAGGAGATAGGCCTCAAGCCCGAGGATGTGACCATCATGGCCACCAGTCGCAACTGGCTGAAGTACCGCTTGCCAAAACGCCTTGTTCGTTGGGACAGTTCACCGGTCTGTATTGGCCAAAAACAAAAATGGTTCTTGCTACAGCTGGATCCGGGCAGGGAGTCCAGGATCCAGTTCGGCTGTCATGGTCACCCCGAGTTTGATGATTGGCGTTGGGTCAGTTTCTGGTACCCGGTACGCCAGGTTGTCTCCTTCAAGCGGGAAGTCTATCGACGGGTGATGACGGAGTTTGCCCCGTTGGCGATGCCAGTGCCTGTGGTGCAAGTAAATCGGAAAGATGGGCGGCGCAACCGCTCTCGCTAAGGAGCACATTCGTTGCTGACGGATCTCAGACGCATCGTCGAAAGCATGGCCGAAGCCAACACTCTGGAGTTGGCTTTGCAGGCATTGGTCAGCCAGACCCGGCGGGCCATGACGGTGGACTGCTGTTCCGTCTATGTGTCTGAGCCGGACATGCGCCGCTACCGACTGGCTGCGACCGATGGTCTGGCCGAGTCGGCGGTGGGCAAGGCAACCCTGCCGTTCGAGCAGGGTATCGTCGGTCTGGTGGGCCAGCGCGAAGAGCTGATCAACCTGGCCGATGCCCCCTCCCACCCCAGTTTCAAGTTCCTGCCGGATGTCGCGGAAGAGGCGTTCCGCTCCTTCCTCGGTGCTCCCATCATGCATCAGCGCCAGGTGGTGGGCATTTTGGTGGTGCAACAAAAAGACAGTCGCCGTTTCGATGAGGGGGAGGAGTCCTTCATGGTGACGCTGGCAGCCCAGCTGGCCGCGCGCATCGCCCAGGCCCAGGCCAAGGGCTGGTTGCAGAAAACCGACTGGAGCAAGCCACTGCGTGGTATCGCCGGCGCCAGTGGCATCGCCATGGCCAAGGCCTGGGTGTGGCGGCCTCGCAAGGAGCTCAGCGCCATCACGCCGCGCAAGGATGAGGAGCATGCCAAGCAGCTGGAACGGTTGAACGTGGCAGTGGAAGTGGTGCGCCACGATCTGGAGAGTCTGGCCCTGCGTTTTCGCGAAAGCTACAGCCAGGACTCGGTCGCCATCTTCGATATCTATCTGCATCTGCTCAATGACCCCGGTTACATCAAGCCCATCCGCAACAAGGTCAGCAAAGAGCACTGGACGGCCGTGTCAGCGGTGAAGCTCATCAGTGACCGGTTGATCGAGCAGTTCAAGGGGATGAAAGACCCCTATCTGCAGGAGCGATCCACCGATGTGAAGGACATAGCCCAGAGGCTCATCAGCCGACTGGTGCAGAATGAACCCGAACACATCACGGTCGGCGAGCCTGTGGTGCTGGTTGCCGACGAGGTGACGGCCACCATCCTCGCCGAGGTGCCGCGAGAGTTCCTGACCGGTGTGGTATCGCTCAAGGGCGGTACCAACTCCCACGCCGCCATACTGGCCCGTGCCATGGGGGTGGCAGCTATCATGGGGGTGGATCTGCCGCTCGGCGACATCGGCGGTCGCATGCTGGTGGTCGATGGCTACAGCGGCGATCTCTTCATCGAGCCCAATCAGGTGATCCTGACCGAGTATCGGCAACTGCTCAATGAGGAGCGGGCGCTGGATACGCTGGTGCGCAGCGTCGACAACCAGCCATCGGAAACTGCCGACGGTACACCTGTGTCATTGCTGCTCAATGCGGGGCTGAGCGCCGATACCGAGATCTCCCTTAATCATCTGGCGGACGGGGTTGGGCTTTATCGCACCGAGATCCCCTTCATGCTGCAAGACAGCTTCCCCTCAGAGTGGGAGCAGACGGCGCGTTATCGTGGCATTCTGGAAACCTATCGCAACCGCCCTGTCTGCATGCGAACTCTGGACGTGGGGGGGGACAAGCAACTGCCCTATTTCCCCATCGTCGAGGAAAATCCCTTCCTTGGCTGGCGGGGGATCCGGCTCACGCTGGATCACCCCGAACTGTTCCTGGTACAGCTCAAGGCCATGCTGCGGGCCAGCGAAGGGCTGGACAATCTGGCCATCATGTTGCCGATGATCAGCAGCGTCAGTGAAATCAAGGCCTCCCGCCGGCTGCTCGATCAAGCTTGGCGGGAAGTATCTGAAGAGGCGGCCAGCCGCGATGCGGTGATCCGCTACCCCAGCCTGGGGGTGATGATAGAGGTACCCTCCGCTCTATATATCCTGCCGGAGATGGCGCCACTCATCGACTTCTGGTCGGTGGGCAGCAACGACCTGACCCAATATCTGCTGGCGGTGGATCGCAACAATGCCCGTGTTGCCAATATCTATGATGCTTTCCATCCCGCTGTGATCCGCGCCTTGCAACTGCTGGTCGATGCATCCCATCGTTACCAGAAACCTGTGTCCGTGTGCGGCGAGCTGGCGGGCGATCCTGTTGGCGTACTGCTGTTGCTGGCCATGGGGTATCGCCGCTTCAGTATGAACACCCACAACATCGCCAGAATCAAGTACGTGCTGCGTCAATCCAGCCTGAGCGAGTTGACCGTGCTGATGGCTGATGGCCTGAAGCACGACAATCCCCACGTGCTGCGTGGCCTGTTCGCTCGTTATCTGGAAGAGCACGGTCTGGGCGGCTTGCTGCGGGCAGGTCACAAAACGAAACAGATTGATTGATAATCATGCCTTGTCCCTGCTGACGAATGATCGGAAAATGCGGCTTTTCTAATGACTGGGGCCGCATATGCAGCACGATGGATATTGGGTTTTCTCGCAGGTTGATCCTGTAGCATTCAGTTTGGGGCCACTATCGGTACGCTGGTATGGTCTCATGTATCTGTTTGGTTTCGCCTTCGCCATGTGGCTGGCGGGACGTCGCGCCGATGCACCGAACAGCGGCTGGACCCGCAACGAGGTCTCTGACCTGCTGTTTTACGGCTTCCTCGGGGTGATCCTCGGTGGCCGGGTTGGTTATGTACTGTTTTACAACTTCGATATGTTCCTGGCCGACCCCCTCTACCTGTTCAAGATCTGGACCGGTGGCATGTCGTTCCACGGTGGCCTGATCGGTGTCATCACCGCCATGATCTGGTTTGCCCACAAAACCAAGCGTCATTTCTTTACTGTGGCCGATTTTGTGGCGCCGCTCATTCCGTTTGGTCTGGGTGTGGGCCGTGTCGGCAACTTCCTGAACGGTGAGCTGTGGGGCCGAGTGACCGATGTGCCCTGGGCCATCATATTCCCTGAGGCTGGGCCCGAGCCACGCCATCCCTCCCAGCTCTATCAGTTCGCGCTGGAAGGGGTCGTGCTTTTCATTATCCTGAATATCTTCTGGCGCAAAAACCCGCCCCGTGGCGCCATCTCCGGCCTGTTCCTGTTCTGTTACGGTCTGTTCCGCTTCCTGGTGGAGTTTGTACGCCAACCGGACAGCCAGCTTGGTCTCTATTTCCAGGAGATCAGCATGGGCCAAATCCTGTCTATGCCCATGATCGTCGCCGGAGCTCTGATGGTCTGGGCTGCTTACAAGCGCCCGCAGTTGTTCGGTAATGCCGTGAAGGAGGCGAAATAATGAGAACTTATCTCGACCTGATGCAGAAGATCCTGGATGAGGGCACCGTCAAGTCCGATAGGACTGGCACTGGTACCGTCTCCTTGTTCGGTCATCAGATGCGCTTCAATCTGGCGCAGGGTTTCCCGCTGGTCACCACCAAGAAATGTCACCTGCGTTCCATCATTCACGAGCTGCTCTGGTTCCTCAATGGCGACACCAATACCGCCTATCTGAAAGAGCACGGTGTCAGCATCTGGGATGAGTGGGCCGACGAGAATGGCGATCTGGGCCCGGTTTATGGCGCTCAGTGGCGCTCCTGGCCGGCGGCCGACGGCGCTGTCATCGATCAGATCCAGCGCGCTGTGGATGACATCAAGCACAATCCGGATTCGCGCCGGATCATAGTCTCGGCCTGGAACGTGGGTGAGCTGGACAAAATGGCGCTGGCTCCCTGCCACGCTTTCTTCCAGTTCTACGTGGCGGACGGCAAGCTCTCGTGTCAGCTCTACCAGCGCAGCTGTGATGTCTTCCTCGGCCTGCCGTTCAACATCGCCAGCTATGCTCTGCTGACTCACATGATGGCTCAGCAGTGTGACCTGGAAGTGGGCGACTTCGTCTGGACCGGTGGTGATGTGCACCTCTACTCCAACCATATGGAGCAGACTGCGCTGCAGCTCTCTCGTGAGCCGAGGCCCTTGCCTCGGCTGGCGATCAAGCGAAAGCCCGATTCCATCTTCGACTATCGGTTCGAGGATTTCGAAATCCTGGGGTATGACCCCCATCCTGGAATAAAAGCTCCGGTTGCAATCTGAGTCGGAGAAGCTCAACAATAAAGGCGCCAAGAGGCGCCTTTATTGTTCGTACTATACTCAGTCAGTTTACTGTTGGTATCGATATGATCTGGGTTAAATGCTTGATTGTTCGGTTTTTTCGATGCATTGGGTAATTAGAAACGATTTTTCATTACTCTAGATACTGCCATAGACTGCCCTTCTTGATTGCAACAGGACTGTTTTAATATGAGCGAAACCATGAAAAAATTTCTGAAAATGGAGAGTGCCTCCGGCATTATTCTGATCATCTCTGCTATTTTGGCCATGGTCCTGGCCAACAGCGGTCTCGCCTCTCTCTATCACGCTTTCCTCGATACACCCGTCCAGATGCGTATTGCCAGTTTGGATATCGACAAGCCTTTGCTGCTCTGGATCAACGATGGTCTGATGGCCCTCTTCTTCCTTTTCATCGGTCTGGAAGTGAAGCGCGAAATGATGGAAGGTGCCTTGTCCAGTCGCGAGCAGGCCACTTTTCCTGCGATTGCTGCGGTGGGAGGCATGCTGGCGCCGGCGCTGCTTTACGCCTTCTTTAACTATGACAACGAGGTAACTCGTGCTGGCTGGGCTATTCCTGCAGCCACTGATATCGCTTTTGCGCTGGGCGTCATGGCGTTGCTTGGCAAACGGGTTCCTACCAGCCTCAAAGTCTTCCTGCTGGCGCTGGCAATCATGGATGACTTGGGCGTCATCATCATCATTGCGCTTTTCTATACCCAGCAGCTCTCGCTCTCCGCTATCGGCGTTGCTGCAGCAGCCACTGTGGTGTTGTTCCTGTTCAATCGAATGAAGGTAGAGCGTCTCTCCTTTTATATGCTGATTGGTCTGATTGCCTGGGTGGCGGTACTCAAGTCAGGGGTGCATGCGACACTGGCCGGTGTGGTCGTGGCCTTTATGATCCCGCTCAAAGGAGAGCGTACCGAGTCTCCACTCAAGTATCTTGAGCACCAGCTAAACCCTTGGTGTGCCTATTTGATCCTGCCACTGTTTGCCTTTTCCAACGCAGGGGTCTCTCTGGATGGAATGGGGCTAGATGCACTGACTAACCCTGTGTCCCTTGGCATTATTGTCGGGCTCTTCGTGGGCAAGCCTCTTGGTATTTTTACCATCAGCTGGTTGGTGGTCAAACTCGGGCTGGCCAAGCTTCCGGCGGGTACCGACTTCAAGCAGATCTTTGCAGTGAGTGTGCTGTGCGGTATCGGATTTACCATGTCGATGTTTATCGCATCACTGGCTTTCCAGCACTCCGGAATGGAGTATGGTAACTATGCGCGCCTCGGTATCTTGTTGGGGTCAACGTTGGCAGCTTTTGCAGGTTACACAGCCCTGCGTTTGAGTCTGCCTAATAAACCTGCCAACCAGACTTTGGAGGGATTATGAGAAAGGTTCTGATATTGTGTTCTCTTCTTGCGCCTTTTGGCCTACAGGCCGAGACGTTTGATGATTGCAAGCAAGATGTGGTTTCCATCGGATGCAACGCTTATCTCAACGGTGTGGTCGACAGTGCCATGTTGCTCAGTGACAGGCAGGCCAAAGCCCAATTTGGTGAAACCTTCTCCGAACGCGCCCTCAGCAGCCGGGTGGGAGAGCGATTCAAACAGTCCAATAAGCGTTATTGTGGTGATCGATTGCCTGACAAGAGCCGTCTTAAAGCCAGTCTGATGGAGCAGTTTGCAGCAAACAAGGTTGACTCGATCAGCGACATGTATGACATTCTGGCGGCTGAACTCAGCTGCTACCGGAGTCCGCGTAAAGCGGGAATCCCATCGGATGTCACACCTTAACTACAATCACCTCTACTATTTTTGGATGACTCAGAAGAAGGGCACTGTCACTCAGGCGGCAGAGGCCCTTTTTTTGACGCCGCAGACAGTGACCGGTCAGATCAAACTACTGGAGCAACGTCTTGGCGGCAAGCTGTTGAAGCGAAAGGGGCGATCCCTGGAGGCTACCGAGCTCGGCCAGTTGGTGTTTCGCTACGCAGACAAGATGTTCAGCCTCTCCTACGAGATGCTGGATATCGTCAACTACCGCAAGGAGAGCCAGATCCTGTTTGACGTTGGCATCGCCGATGCACTCTCCAAGCGCCTCGCCAGCCGGGTATTGCTCTCTGTCATTCCCAACGATGGCTCCATCCACCTGCGCTGCTTCGAATCAACCCATGAGCTCTTGCTGGAGCAGTTGAGCGAGCACAAGCTCGACATGATCCTCTCCGACTGTCCGGTTGATTCCAGCCAACATGCGGGACTGCTCTCCAAGCGACTCGGCGGTTGTGGCGTCAGCTTCTTCTGCAAGGCGCCTTTGCCTGAGAAAGCCTTTCCGGCCTGTCTGGAAGAACGCAAGTTGCTGATCCCGGGTCGCCGCACCGCCATGGGGCGCCAGCTGACCCAGTGGTTCGAGCAGCAGGGGATCTCCCCCAGCATTCTCGGCGAGTTCGATGATGCGGCCCTGATGAAGGCGTTCGGCTTCTTCAATCAGGGCATCTTTATGGCGCCGACCATCTACCGGGAAGAGATCCTGGAAGGGGAAGAGGTGATGCTGATTGGGGAGACCCAGGATCTGATGGAAGAGTATTACGTCATCTTTGCCGAGCGCATGATCCAACATCCGGCGGTAAAACGGGTATGCGAGAGTGACTTCTCCTTCCTGTTTGCAGGCCAGGAGGACTTTGCCACGATTCAACCGGCAACCCTGTCATTTTAAATCGACGGCTCACAGAGTATGATTCTTGCCTCGAGCGAAAGGGGATGAGATGCAACTGGAAGAGATGGAGGCGAATGCGAGCCGTGCTGTGGCACTGCTCAAGGCGCTGGCCAACGAGCGAAGACTGTTTATTCTGTGCCAGCTGCTGGACAGGGAACTGTCCGTAGGGGAGCTTAACGAGGTACTCGGATTGAGTCAGTCAGCCCTGTCACAGCACTTGGCCGTGCTTCGGCGGGATGAGTTGGTGGAGACGCGAAAAGAGGCCCAGACGGTCTACTATTCGCTGCGCAGCCACGAGGTGCGCGAGATGATAGGTTTGCTGCACAGACTGTATTGCAGCGCAGATAAATAAAAAACCGGCACTAAGGCCGGTTTTTTTAGCGTTATTCAGCCGGAGCTGATTAAGCCATAGCTTTGATCTGGGCAGACAGGCGGCTCTTGTGACGAGCAGCTTTGTTCTTGTGGATCAGGCCTTTGGTAGCCATGCGATCCATGATCGGCTGAGCGGTAGCGAAAGCAGCAACGGCAGCAGCTTTGTCGCCAGAAGCGATGGCAGCAATTACTTTCTTCAGATAGGTACGGGTCATTGAACGACGGCTGGCGTTGTGTTGACGACGTTTCTCTGATTGAATCGCGCGCTTCTTAGCAGATTTGATATTAGCCAAGGTAAAACTCCTAAAACTGTCTTAGCGAGTGTATTGAAAAGGCCCGGAAATATGCCTTCTCAACCACATATTGTCAAATGATTTGTGCAAATAAACACCGCCCCCCGGTGGTGTGTCAGTTGGGAGGCGGTTAAACTGTCGGCCGATTCTAGCAGCATTCTTTTCATTCTGACAGTTCCAGAGGCCTCGTCTTGAGTAAGAAATTGATCAAATCCGGCATGATAGTGTCCGGAATGACGCTGGTGTCCCGTGTGATGGGCTTGGTTCGCGATGTAGTCATCGCCAATCTGCTCGGTGCCGGGGTGGCCGCAGACGTCTTCTTCTTTGCCAATCGCATTCCCAACTTTCTGCGTCGCTTGTTCGCTGAAGGTGCTTTCAACCAGGCATTTGTTCCCGTGATGACGGAGTACAAGAAAAATGGCGACGAGCGTGAAGTGCGCGAATTGCTGGCCGCGGTAGCGGGTACGCTGGGGGGGATAGTGACAGTCGTGACCCTGCTGGGTGTGTTGGGTTCGGGTGTACTGACGGCGCTGTTCGGCTGGGGCTGGTTCTGGGACTGGTTGCACGGCGGGCCCGCTGCCGAGAAGTTCGAGCTGGCCAGCCTGATGCTCAAAATCACCTTTCCCTATCTCTGGTTCATCACCTTTACCGCCATGGCGGGGGCCATCCTCAACACCTTTGGCCGTTTCGCGGTATCCTCGTTCACCCCTGTGTTTCTCAACCTCACCATGATAGGGGCGGCCTGGTGGATAGCGCCTCTGCTGGAGAGACCCGAGATTGCTCTCGCGATCGGTGTCTTTCTGGGGGGGTTGGTGCAGTTCCTGTTCCAGTATCCCTTTCTGCGCCAGATCAACATGCTGGTGTGGCCCAAGTGGGGTTGGCGCCACCCAGGGGTGGTCAAGATCCGCACCCTGATGATCCCGGCGCTGTTCGGGGTGTCAGTCAGTCAGATCAACCTGCTGATCAACACCATGCTTGCATCCTTCCTCGCCACCGGCGCCATCAGCTATCTCTATTACTCGGATCGCCTGCTGGAGTTCCCCCTCGGCCTGTTCGCGGTGGCCATCAGTACCGTTATCTTGCCTGCGTTGGCCAAGAAGCATGTGGATGCGGACCCGGCCGACTTCTCTCGCACCATGGACTGGGGGGTACGGATGGTGATGCTGCTCGGCCTGCCGGCCATGGTGGGGATAGCCGTATTGCGCGAGCCCATACTGCGAGTGCTCTTCATGCGCGGCGAGTTCGGCATGCATGAGGTGAGCATGTCCAGTGCCAGTCTGCTGGCTTCCACCACGGGCCTGTTGTCGCTGATGTTGATCAAGGTACTGGCGCCGGGCTACTACGCTCGCCAGGACACCAGGACGCCAGTGCGGATCGGGGTGATGTCCATGATCGCCAACATGGTGTGCAACCTCATCTTCATCTTCCCTCTGGGCTATGTGGGGCTGGCACTATCCACCGCCTGTTCAGGCTCGTTGAATGCGGCTCTGTTGTTCAAGGGCTTGTATCAACAAGGGGTCTACCGTCCGTCCCGCAATACCGGGCTGTTCTGCCTCAAGTTGCTGGTGGCGACCGTGCTGATGGGAGGCGTGCTTGCCTATCTGTCACCGGATCTCGCCCAGTGGGCTGCCTGGAGCATGGGCAAGGCCAGCTTGCAGCTGACCATGCTGCTCTGCCTGGGAGGGGGAATGTACGGGGTCATCCTGCTGGTACTTGGCATTCGGCCAAGACACCTGAAAGCAGGTCAGCAGCAGGACTGACCCTGCTGCACCATACGGGATTGCCTCGGCGGGCAGGGGATCTGGGCAAGATGCCTGAAATCGGGCCATGAGGGCTGACCCTGCCAGCTGGCTGATATATAATCCGCCGATTTCCATGGCAGCAACGCACAAGGCACTGATGGAGCTTATCCGCGGTATTCACAATATCAAGCCCCGTCACCGGGGATGTGTATTGACCATAGGCAACTTTGATGGGGTCCATCAGGGTCATCATGCCGTGTTGGCGCGCTTGCAGGAAAAAGCCGTTCAACTGGAGTTGCCAGCCTGCGTCATGCTGTTCGAGCCCCAGCCACTGGAACTGTTTGCCGGATCGGCTGCGCCTGCTCGCCTCAGCCGGCTGCGGGAGAAATACGAAGCGCTCAAGAGCATGCAGATCGACCGCATGCTCTGCGTGCGCTTCAACCATCGTTTCGCCGAGCAGTCCCCCAACAGCTTCATCGAGCAGTTGCTGGTCGAAAAACTGGGGGTGCGTTATCTGGTGGTCGGCGATGATTTTCGCTTCGGCAAGGGGCGGGAAGGGGACTTCCACCTGCTGGAGGAGGCGGGCCATCGCTTCGGTTTCGAGGTGATCAGTACCCAGAGCTTCCAGCTCGAACGGCAGCGGGTCAGCAGCACACTCGTACGCGAGGCCCTGAAAGCGGGCCGGATGGCGGAGGTGGAGATGATGCTCGGCCGCCCTTATACCATCAGCGGTCGGGTGGCCCACGGTGACAAGCTGGGCCGCACCATAGGTTTTCCCACCGCTAATCTGGCACTCAAGCGCCAGGTCATCCCGGTCGGTGGCGTGTTTGCAGTGGAAGTGTTATGTTCCGGCAAGACCTTCCCCGGCGTAGCCAATGTGGGTGTACGGCCGACAGTGAATGGCACACAAGCCAGATTGGAAGTACATCTATTTGATTTTTCTGGTGATCTATATGGTCAGCAGGTCAAGGTGCTGCTTCGCCACAAGCTGCGCGAAGAGCAGAAGTTTGCCTCTTTCACCGCCTTGAAAGAGCAGATCGAACGAGATGCCTTGGCGGCCCGAGCCTGGTTCGGGCTGCCACTACTCAATTTACCCAGCACTCTTTTAGAAAAGAAGGGAACCCAGGACTGATGAGCGACTATAAACACACCCTGAATCTTCCGGAAACCGAGTTTCCGATGCGTGGCGATCTGGCCAAACGCGAACCCAACATGCTGAAACGTTGGTACGATCAGGATCTTTACGGCGCCATTCGCCGCGCCAAAGCGGGCAAACCCTCCTTCATTCTGCATGACGGCCCCCCCTATGCGAACGGCAGCATTCACATCGGTCACTCGGTCAACAAGATCCTCAAAGACGTCATCATCAAGTCCAAGGGCCTCTCCGGCTTCGATTCTCCCTATGTGCCTGGCTGGGATTGTCACGGTCTGCCTATAGAGCTGAAAGTGGAAGGCATGGTTGGCAAGCCGGGTGAGAAAGTCTCCGCTGCCGAGTTTCGCGCCGAGTGTCGCAAATATGCCAAAACCCAGATCGAAGCGCAGAAGACCGACTTCATCCGTCTGGGTGTGCTGGGTGACTGGGAACATCCCTACCTGACCATGGACTTTGGCACCGAAGCCAACATCATCCGTTCCATGGCCAAGATCGTTGAAAATGGCCATCTGCACAAAGGCTCCAAGCCAGTGCACTGGTGTACCGATTGCGGTTCTGCGCTGGCAGAAGCGGAAGTGGAGTACTACGACAAGAACTCCCCCTCCATCGACGTGCGCTTCAAGGCCGTTGACGAGGCGACCGTGGCCGCCAAGTTTGATTGCCCTGAAGGCCACACTGGCAAGGGCCCCATCTCTGCGGTGATCTGGACCACGACTCCCTGGACTCTGCCCGCCAACCGCGCCATCGCCATGCATGCCGATCTGGACTATGCCCTGGTGCAAGTCGAAGGTGAACACCCCGAGCGCCTGATCCTGGCCACCGAGCTGGTCAAGGATGTGATGGACAGGGCCGGTATCGAGAAGTTCCACAATCTGGGTTACACCAAGGGTGCCGCGCTCGAGCTGCTGCGCTTCAACCACCCCTTCTATCGCTTCGATGTGCCTGTGGTACTGGGTGATCACGTCACCCTCGATGCCGGTACCGGCGCCGTTCACACCGCCCCTGGCCACGGTCAGGAAGACTTTGTGGTCGGTCAGAAGTACGGTCTGGAAGTGGCCAATCCGGTTGGCAGCAACGGCGTTTACCTGCCGGATACCGAACTGTTTGCCGGCCAGCACGTGTTCAAGGCCAATGCGGCCGTGGTTGAGGTGTTGACCGAGCGCGGCGCCTTGCTGCACCACATGGTGTTCAACCACTCCTACCCGCACTGCTGGCGTCACAAGACCCCGATCATCTTCCGTGCCACCCCGCAGTGGTTCATCAGCATGGAGCAGAAGGGTCTGCGCAAGCGCGCGCTGGAAGAGATAGAGCGCATTGAGAAAGACGGGATCACCCAGCACGGACAGAGCGGCTGGGTGCCTGCCTGGGGCAAGAACCGCATTCAGGCCATGGTCGAGAACCGTCCTGACTGGTGCATCTCTCGTCAGCGTACTTGGGGTGTGCCCATCTCCCTGTTCGTTCACAAGGAGACCCAGCAACTTCACCCGGAATCCGTGCGCCTGATGCACGAAGTCGCCAAGCGTGTCGAGCAGTCCGGCATTCAGGCCTGGTGGGATCTGGACAAGGCCGAGCTGCTGGGTAGCGACGCAGACATGTACGACAAGGTGCCTGACACCCTGGACGTCTGGTTTGACTCAGGCTCGACCCACTCCTCAGTGGTAGATGCTCGTCCCGAGTTCAACGGTCACTCCGCCGACCTCTATCTGGAAGGCTCCGACCAGCACCGCGGCTGGTTCATGTCGTCGCTCATGATCGGCGTGGCCATGAAAGACAAGGCTCCCTACAACCAGGTACTGACTCACGGCTTCACCGTGGATGGTCAGGGTCGTAAGATGTCCAAGTCCATCGGCAATGTAGTCAGCCCGCAGGATGTGATGAACAAGCTGGGAGCCGACATACTGCGTCTGTGGGTCGCCAGTACCGATTACACCGGCGAGATGACGGTCTCCGACGAGATACTCAAGCGCTCTGCCGATGCTTATCGCCGCATTCGCAACACAGCCCGCTTCCTGCTGGCCAACCTGAATGGCTTCAATCCGGCAACAGACATGGTAGCTGCCGCCGACATGGTGGTGGTAGATCGCTGGGCAGTGGGTCGTGCCAAGGCAGCGCAAGCCGAGATAGTGACGGCCTTTGAAGAGTACAACTTCCACGGCGTGACCCAGAAGCTGATGCAGTTCTGCTCCATCGAGATGGGTTCCTTCTATCTGGACGTCATCAAGGACAGGCAGTACACCGCCAAGGCAGACAGCCTGGCTCGTCGTTCCTGCCAGACTGCGCTCTATCACATCGCCCAGGCCATGGTGCGCTGGATGGCACCCATCATGAGCTTTACCGCTGATGAAATCTGGGCACTGCTGCCCGGCGAGCGCAGCGAGTTCGTCTTCACCGAGGAGTGGTATGACGGCCTGTTCGGGCTGGATGCCGGCGAGCAGATGGACGATGCCTTCTGGGCCGAGATCCTCACAGTGCGCGGTGAAGTGAACAAGGCGCTGGAAGCGGCCCGGGGCGAGAAGCGCATCGGCGGCTCCTTGCAGGCCGAACTGACCCTGTTCGCCAAGCCGGAGTTGGCCGAGCGCCTGAATGCCCTTGCCGATGAGCTGCGCTTCGTGCTGCTCACCTCCAAGGCCAAGGTCATCACTGCTGACAGCGCACCGGAAGGTTCCGTTGCGACCGAGCGCGATGACCTCTGGCTGAGCGTGGCCCAGTCCGCCGCCGCCAAGTGCGACCGCTGCTGGCACCATGTGGAAGACGTTGGCACCATTGCCGGTCACGAAGAGATCTGTGGCCGCTGCGTCACCAACGTCGAGGGTGACGGCGAAACACGTCAATTTGCCTGATGAACATGACTCAACATAAAAGCGGCCTGCGTTGGCTGTGGCTGGCGGTGCTGGCATTCGTACTGGACCAGGCGAGCAAGCTCGCCGTGGTCAAGATGCTGCCATTTGGCTACCCGGGGGTGGAGATCACCCCCTTTTTCAATCTGGTCCACGTTTACAACAAGGGGGCAGCATTCAGCTTCCTGGCCGATCAAGGTGGCTGGCAGCGCTGGTTCTTCGCCATGCTGGCGTTTGCCATCTGTGGTTTGCTGATCCACTGGTTGCGCAAGCAATCCGTCACCCAACGCTGGAGCGGTATCGCCTATTCGCTCATCATCGGCGGTGCCCTTGGCAACGTGTTTGATCGACTGGTACTGGGCCATGTGGTCGATTTCCTCGATTTCTACTGGCAGCGTTCCCATTGGCCGGCGTTCAACCTGGCCGACAGCTTCATCTTCATCGGTGCAGTCATGATAGTGCTGGAAGGCTTCCGCTCCGAAAAGAAGAAGGAGGCGCCATGAGCCAGCAGATAGCCGCTGACAGCTGTGTGCTGTTCCACTTTGCCATCAAGCTGGAAGATGGTTCAGTTGCTGACAGCACTGCGCTGCAAGGCAAACCGGCACGCCTGCGGATGGGAGATGGCAGCCTGACAGCCAGCTTCGAGCAGTGTCTGCTGGGGCTGTGTGCAGGGGAGAGCAAGAGCTTCACGCTGACCCCTGAGCAGGCGTTTGGTCTCTCCAATCCTGACAACATCTACCATCTGGACAGAGCCAAGTTCGGCGCAGATGTGGAGCCCAAGATTGGCACCATCATTCTGTTCGACCAACCCAATGGTAGCGAACTGCCCGGTATCATACGGGCGGTGGAAGGCATGTCGGTGACGGTCGATTTCAACCACCCCCTGGCCGGCCATACCGTCACCTTCGAGGTGGAGATCCTGGGCGTTGATGATGAGGAAAAGGTGATCTGATGGATATTTTGCTCGCTAATCCTCGCGGTTTCTGTCGTGCTGATGTCGATCACGCCATAGGCATGAGTGAGGTGTACTGATGGATATACTGCTGGCTAATCCTCGTGGCTTTTGTGCCGGTGTTGATCGCGCCATCAGCATTGTCGAGAGCGCGCTTGAGAAGTTCGGGGCTCCCATCTATGTCCGCCATGAAGTGGTGCACAACCGTTATGTGGTGAACAAGCTGAAAGAGGCGGGGGCCGTGTTCGTCGAGGAGCTGGACGAGGTGCCGGACGACAGTATCGTCATCTTCTCCGCTCACGGCGTGGCCAAGACGGTGCGCGAAATGGCCAAGTCCCGTGCCCTCAAGGTGTTTGATGCCACCTGTCCGCTGGTGACCAAGGTACACATGGAAGTCCATCGTGCCAGCCGCAAGGGTTCCGAGGCCGTACTCATTGGTCATGCGGGTCATCCCGAGGTGATCGGCACCATGGGCCAATACGAAAACCTCGAAGGTGGCATGTATCTGGTGGAAACGCCTGACGATGTTGCCAGCCTCAAGGTGAAGAATCCGGATGATCTCTGCTTCGTCACCCAGACTACCCTGAGTGTCGATGAGACCTCGGATGTGATCGACGCCCTGCGCAAGCAGTTCCCCAAGATCCAGGGGCCACGCAAGGACGACATCTGCTACGCCACCCAGAACCGCCAGGATGCGGTGCGGGAGATGGCGGGACTGGTAGACGTCATGCTGGTGGTCGGGTCACGCAACTCTTCCAACTCCAACCGCCTGCGCGAGCTGGCCGAGAAGGTGGGCAGCAAAGCCTATCTTATCGACGATGCTTCCATGATCGAAACTGGCTGGCTGGAGGGAGTCAAGGCGATCGGCGTTACTGCGGGTGCCTCCGCGCCGGACGTGCTGGTGCAGAACGTCATCGCCCGCCTGCGCGAGCTGGGTGGCAATATGGTCGTCGAGCACCCGGGTCGTGAAGAGAACGTGGTGTTTGAAGTGCCGCCCGAGCTTAGAATTATTTGAGTGCAGCCAGAAAGGCTTAAGAATAAAGTATGATGATATTGACGCCGAGTTTGTCGTGGTGACAGGCTCGGCGTTAAACTTGTAACGCGGTCAATCACCAAGGATGGGATATGATTGGGTTCTTTCGAGGCTTTTCTCTTGTTGAGTTGATGATTGTCGTCGCCATTGTTGCGATCCTTGGCACCATCGCTTACCCCTCTTATCAGCAGTACCTGCTGACCAGCCACCGTGTCGATGCCAAAAAGATGCTGTTGGACGCTGCCAACCGGCAGGAAACCTACTTCATGGATTTCAATCAATACACCTCCTCGGCTGCAGACCTCAATCTTTCTGAAAGCTCGGATGCTGGCCACTATCGTCTGGTTTTGTCTGCCGCTGGCAACTCTTTCCGGTTGTCCGCAACAGCATCCGGTGCGCAAGGGGCTGATAGTGACTGCGTGGTGTTTTCAATCGATCAAAATGGTACGAGAAGCGCTCTGGATAGCAGCGACAGTACCAACAACGATTGTTGGGATTGAGTGATGAGACGACTAACTTGCCTGGCTGGATTCAGTCTGCTGGAAGTAATGATAGCGGCGGTAGTGCTTTCGTTTGGTCTGTTGGGGTTGGTTGCCATGCAGGTACAAGCAAAGTTTTCCAGTTATGAGGCAAGACAGAGAACTATTGCCAGCTGGCTGGCCAATGACATGGTTGAGCGTCTCAAGGTAAACCGTGGGGCATGGGAGCTTCAGGCCAGCAATACTTGGATTGTCAGTGGCGGAACCTCATTCTTGCCATCTTGTGCCAATGAGAATGGCACCATGAGCGGTTGCAGCAATGCCGATTTGCTGGCGCTTGACCTTTATTTCTGGCGACAGTCGCTACTGGGTAGTGCGGCATCCGGGGCTGGAACGACCCTGCGCAATCCCACTGGCTGCATTATCAAAGGTGCAAACAATGCGTTGACCGTCTCCATCTTCTGGGCGGGTCGCGAATCGTCCCATGATGGTGCGGCAGCCGGTGCTGTAGCCCCCGCCATTACCGCTTCTTGCGGAATTGCTGGCCTGGATTTGACGAGGCGTCAGTTTGTTCTGACGACCACCCTGTGAACAGTCGCGGTTTTACTTTGGTTGAATGGCTTATCGCCATGGTCATCGGCGTTTTTTTGCTGGGTGGCGTGTTGGCTGTTTTTGTTGCCTCCCGCTCTACTACCAATGAGTCCTTTGATCAGAGCGAGCTGCTCGAGAACGGCCGCATTGCCATGCGTCTCATCACCCAGGATTTACGCTGGGCCGGATTCTGGGGTGACTTCACGGGGGGGGCTTTGACTGTGGGCGATGAGCTGACCTTGTCTTCCGGGGCTACCGTGGTAAATGATTGTCTGGATGAGCGAAATGAAGGGAGCCTTCCCTCCAGCCTCTTTCCGGTGCGCCCACTCTGGGTTGCCCATATCAGCACGGCAGGCACCATGAGCGGTTTTGCCTGTATTTCATCCCCTACTCGCGTGGCCAACACGGACGTCATCAGCATCAAGCGCCTGATTGGAAATCCGGTGACGGGAGGGTTGGATGCCAATCGCTTCTATATGGCTACCAATACTCAACTGGCTCATTTGTTCAGAGGTAATGAGACAGCTCCCTCCGAGACAACCATGCCGATGCGCCAGATTTGGGAGTACCAGCACCACGTCTATTATCTCTCTCCTAACGGCAGCGGTGGTTTTGAACTGCGCAAGCGAATGCTCACTGCTGATGGTGGCTCCTGGTTGATATCAGGGGCCTTGGTGGATGGTATTGAGCGGATGGTGCTGCTGTTCGGGGTCGACACCAGCAATGTGCCGGATGGTCGTATCGACAAGTTTTCTGCCATAGATGCAGTCACCTCGCAAGAGTGGGGTGAAGGGCGGGTGATAGCAGTCCGTGTGTTTTTGCTGGTGCGCTCGCTGCAGGCATCCAGCCGCTACACCAATAACAATGTCTATCAACTGGGTGATGTCAGCGTGGCCGGCAATGGGGATGGATTTCGCCGCCTGCTTCTGGAAAGCACTGTGGTGCTGCGCAATCCCATGATGATGGCGGGAGGTGGGCAGTGAGGCATTCACGTGGTGTGGCATTGATAGTTGCGTTGGTGATCCTGGCTCCCTTGACACTGATCGCCGTGGTGTTGATGCAATCTGGGGGCATGGATCTGCGTGCCAGTGGGGCGGCTGCAGCGTTACAGCAGGTCGAGCACAGGGTGGAGGGCATCATAGGTGGCGCGATGCAGCAAACAGGGCTCGCTACCCAGATTGCTCAGATGCCTTCTGTTTCGACTGCGACGTCAACAGTGAGTGGCTCCATGGGTAATGCCATCATGCAATATAGAAGTGAAACCGTGTGCAAGCGACGATTTGACGCAACCAGCAAGAACGTCATACCCGCCTGCCGTTATGTGGAGCTCGAGGCAAGCCAGGCGTACGGGAAACAGGGACGTCCCATGACCTGGACTGTTGGGGTCGAACAGCCATTGTTAAAGAAGGCTGAATAGGAGCGGCAGCGATGTTACATCATGAAAAACTGTGGTTGATGGCCCTGTGCGCACTGAGTGTGCCTGCTGTCGCCAGTGATGCCTACTCGGATGATACCGAGTTGTTTATCTATGACTTCTCGAAAGCGGGGGATTATCGGCCCAAGGTGCTGATCATCTTCGACAACTCCGGCAGTATGGCGGAAACCATGGAGCTGGAGCGAGAGAAGTACAATCCTGCCACTGTCTATCCATCGTTGAACCGGGATCCGGATACCGGCAACTCGCGTAATTATGTCTATTACTCGACCGACGGTTCGGTGCCAGCCATCAACAGCAATCGACGCTTTCGCGACAGTATCAATGCTTGCGCTTCATCCAAGACCCCTCTTGGCACTGTAGGTTACTTTCAGTCCCAAGTCTGGACCTATGTCTATTCAAGCTATCGCAATGGGGTGCCTCGTCAGGGAGATTGGGAGACCATCTCTGGCGAGAACGAAGATGACATCACCATCGTCGACTGCAAGCAGGATATTCAGAACCGCAATCCAGCCAATCCTTTCAGCGGGACGCTGGAGGTGGGGTCGGTCAGTGACGGTTATCCGGTCGACAAAACCAGCAACACTCGTGGTGAATGGTACTACACCGGTAACGCGAATGACGCCACATCGGGTAGCAACACCAGTGTAACCCTCTACACGGCCAACTATATTCGTTGGTATTACGGGCCGACTGGGTACGCCGTCGAGTCACGTCTGCGCATCGCCAAGGATGCGGTCAAGTCTGTGATCTCCTCCACTCCCGGGGTTGATTTCGGTTTGGCAATTTTCAATACCAACAACAGTACCAGCACCAATGGCGGCAGAGTGGTGCGTCGCATCCTCAGCAATGACGATATGGTCGGCACCATCACCGCCGAGCAGAACTTGCTCAACACAGTGGAGGGCCTCTCTGCCACGACCAATACGCCACTGTGTGAAACCCTCTATGAAGCCTACCGTTTCTACGGGGGGCAACCCGTACTCTATGGCAAACAAGGCGGGACGCGGGACAAGCTCGCCGAAGACCCTGAAGGTACTTACACCTCGCCTTATGACAAATGTTCAAATAACGGCTATGTCATCTATGTTACCGATGGTGCACCAACCAGCGATACGGCTGCTGACAGCGCAGTAAAGGCGTTGACGGACTCGCTAAGCGCAGATGAACGGGCTGCCTACGGCTCGACAGTGGGATATGGTTCTGGCACCTCCAAGAGCTATCTAGCAGCGATGGCCGGTTACATGAAGAACAAGGATGTGAACACTTCATCGCCCGGCAAGCAGACTGTGACCACGTTTACCGTGGGATTTGGTGATGAAGCCATCTCCGGGGCAGGCAATCTGCTGGCAGAGACGGCGAGGCGTGGAGGCGGTCAATACTACCCGGCGGTCAGCGCTGAAGCGCTCACGCAGGCGTTGCGGTCTTCCCTGCTGGCCATTTTGCGGATAAACACCTCTCTGGTGTCTCCGGCGATCACCACCAACAACTTTGACCGGACTCGCAGCCTCAACAATATCTATTACGCCATGTTCGAGCCAGATACCGGGCCGCGCTGGAAGGGCAACTTGAAGAAGCTGACTCTGTCTGGTGATGGGTATGTGGCGGATGTTAACGGCCTGCCCGCCATCAAGGCGGATGGTTCCATTCTGGAGCAGGCTCAGACCTACTGGTCATCGGAGCGGGATGGTAATTCGGTTGCCAAGGGCGGCGTGCAGGCCATGTTGGCCGAGAAGACCAATCGCAACCTTTATGTGATCAATTCAGTTGCATCACCCAAGCGATTGGACACTTTTAACAAAGCCAATCTTGTGTCGATTGCCGGCTCTGCCGACAACCTTGCCAGTTACATGCAGCTGGCCAGTTCCACCGAACTCGACGGCCAGATCGACTGGACCAAAGGGCTCGATGTGGATGATGAGGATTATGATGGCAGCACCACTATCCGCCCATACATAGTGGGAGATCCGCTGCATTCCCGTCCATTGGTGGTCAACTATGGCTGCACCATTCCTTCGGGCCAGAGCACTTGTATGCCTGACTTGCGTATCTTGATGGGAACCAACGCCGGTTTCCTGCACATGTTCAAGGATCTCGGCAGTACGGTTGATGAAAGCTGGGCCATGATCCCTTACGAGCTGCTGCCAAAACAGGAGGCTCTGCGTCTCAATGCCGAGTCTGCGGATCATCTCTACGGCGTTGATGCTTCTCCGGTGGCGCTGATCAAGGATGCCAATAGCAATGGTGTCCTCAAGGCATCAGAGGGGGACTTTGTCTGGCTGTTCTTCGGTTTGCGTGCTGGCGGCAGTAGCTACTATGCACTCGATATCACCAATCCTGATGCGCCCAGCTTGAAATGGGTGATCAATAGCCAGACAACTGGCTTCTCATTGCTCGGCGAAACTTGGTCAGTGCCGGAGGTAGCCTATGTACCTTGGGATGCCTCCCCGAGTAACAAGCGACTGGTGATGGTGTTTTCCGGTGGTTACGACGCCAACAAGAGCAAGGTCGGGATCGGTAGCTCCGACAGTAAGGGGATGGGGCTCTACATGGTCGATGCCGATAGTGGTGCACTGGTATTCAGTGCAACACCGGGAACGGGTTCCAGTACCAACAAGCAGGTGACTGGAATGGTCGACAGTATGCCGGGGCCGGTTTCCACACTCGACAGTGACGGTGACGGGAGAACCGACCGGATTTATGCCGGGGATACGGGCGGTAATATCTGGCGTTTGGATATGCCCTCAACCAGCACCAGCGCCTGGAGCATTTTCAAGTTCGCCAGCCTGGGGTCTGACGATGTGCAGGCGAATGACCGCCGCTTCTTTACCCAGCCGGTGGTGGTGCGGACCATTAACAAGCAAGTGACCAAGACGGTGATCAGTGGCGAAGACTATTTCTCGTTCAAGGAGAGGCCATTCGATGCCGTGCTGATTGGTTCTGGTGATCGAAATCGTCCATCATCCGAGTCTACAGTGCAAAACGCCTATTTCATGCTGCGTGACTACGGGGTCGTTGCCAAGAACTACAACACCGGGGCTCCTGCTCCCATCACGATGACGGACTTGTATGATGTATCGGTGGATCCTCTGGCCGGTGTTACGGCGACCAATGACCTGCTCAGCCTGAGAGCGGCTATCACCAGTAAATCGGGTTGGAAGTATTGGCTGGCGGAGTCAGGAGAGAAGTCCATGGGCGCAGGGGTAGTGCTGCAAGGCAAGCTCTATTTCACTTCTTTCTTGCCGCAGGTCCAGTCATTCGAGGAGTGTACTATCCAGTCCATTGGTGCCATGCGGCAGTATATGGTCGACATGCATTACGGTACGTCTTTCAAATACGTGGTGGACCAGGATGGTAACGAAACCCCTCAGCGCTATGTGGAGGTAAACAACAAGGTAGCCGACGATCTGGTGATCCATGCGGGTGACGATTCGAAGATACGGATTATTGGTGGCGCTCCGGGTGAAGAGGTCATTCTCAAAGACGAGGGCGAGGGTGTGCCTGAGCGCTGTACTGGAGAGGGCGAGTGTTCGGAGGGGGCGGATGAGGCTGAAATGGATATGGCGCCCAAGAAAATATACCTGTATGAGGATGAGCCCCAATGAAAATGATCCTGTGGCTGATGGCCTTGTTGAGCGCAGCCAGTGTTCATGCTGGAGTGGATAGAAAATGCTATGTCGAGCTGGAGAATGGTAGCTATGTCGTTATTCAGGGGACGATAACGGATAGCCAGAGGGCTGAAATCGCCTTTAAAAAGAAAGGATTTGAAATGGATGGGCAGCTTTTAATGGTCAGAAGGGTAGTGGAGTGCCAGCCAACAGAACAGCCATTCAGCCAGGAGGCAGCCAGAGCGCAGGAGGCGTCACAGCCGAGATAATGGCTAGGGGCAGATGACGGCGGTATCCGTTTTGCTGCTGCGCCCTGATGCGGCAATGACGAGGTTAATGGTCGGTTCCCCGCTGACGCATATTGAAATGGTCATATTTGTCCCAAGGCTGGTGCCATCAGTGGCAAACAAGACGCGGGTTCTTGTCGAACTGAGTACGGTATCTGCTGAAAACACAGGGGTTCTGGATAGCTCGGTTTCGCCATTATCCAGCCTAGCGTTGCTGTTGCTGTCAGTGAACACCAGCAATTGGCTTGGACTGTTTGTGACACATTGATTGCCGGTGTTGACCAGGCATGCTGTCACGGTCTGTTGATCGCTGATTGCCTGATTGCGAGCAAAGCGCAGATGTTTCATGAGGCGCTCACTTTCATAATTGGCGCGGTTATCTTGAAGCAGGTTGCCGAGGGAAGGAATGCCTATGCCGAGCAGAATGACGGCCAGGGCAATAGCAACCATCAGCTCCAGCAAGGTAAATCCGGCTTGTTTCATATGAACTTGGGCCTGTCGTTCCGTGACTATTTACAGCTTATCCCTCCCTGTGGTTGCTGTCACATGCTAACACCCGTCTTGAACTGGCAGATTGCCCCCCTTTTCTTTATCATTCCCCATCATTTTCGATTTTAAGATGTATCGCCATGGCAAAAGCCCTCTCTCTGATGCTTGCCCAGTTGAATCTGACGGTAGGCGCCATCGAAGATAACTGTGACAAGGTGCTGGCTGCGGCCATTCAGGCCGAGCAACAAGGCGCCGACCTGCTGGTGTGCTCCGAGCTGGCCCTGACCGGCTATCCGCCGGAAGACCTGTTGCTGCGCAGCGACCTGATGATCCGTGTCGACACTGCGCTGGCTCGCATCGCGACCTGGCAGGGCAGCTGCGCCATTCTGGTGGGGCATCCCTGGCGTGAAGGGGCGGCGCTCTATAACGCCGCTTCCCTCTATGAGCAGGGCAAGCTGGTCGCCCGCTACTTCAAGCAAGACCTGCCCAACTACGGCGTATTTGACGAGAAGCGCTATTTCACCGCGGGCACGGATACCTGTGTGGTGCCGTTCCGTGGTCATAAGCTGGGACTGCTCATCTGCGAAGATCTGTGGCAACCGGGCCCGGTGCTGGCCGCCAAGGCGGCAGGGGCCGAGCTGTTGCTCACCATCAACGCCTCGCCCTACGATCAGGAGAAACCCTGGATCCGTCGTGAACTGATGACTGAGCGTTGCAGCCAGACCGGTTTGCCGCTGGTCTACCTCAATCAGGTGTGCGGCCAGGACGAGCTGATTTTCGATGGCTGCTCCAAGGTGTTCAACAGCCAGGGTGAGCTGACCCACAAGCTGGCCCCGTTTGCCGAAGAGCTGGCCCTGGTGCACTTTGCCGATGGTCAACCGGTGAAAGAGCGTGAACCGGCCACCCCGCTCGAGCCATTGGCCGAGACTTATCAGGCGCTGGTGCTGGCGGTGCACGACTACATCACCAAAAACGGCTTCCAGGGCGCCGTATTGGGCCTCTCCGGTGGTATCGACTCCGCCCTGACCCTGGCAATCGCTGCTGACGCCATCGGGGCAGACAAGGTGCAGGCGGTGATGATGCCGTTCCGTTACACCGCCCAGATGAGTGTGGAGGATGCCAAGGAGCAGGCCGAGCGGATGGGGGTCGAGTTTGACATCATCTCCATCGAGCCCATGTTTGAAGGGTTTATGACCCAGCTGGCACCGCTGTTTGCCGGCACGGCCCGCGATACGACAGAAGAGAACCTGCAGGCACGCTGCCGCGGGGTACTTTTGATGGCGCTCTCCAACAAGCGTCGTCGCATAGTGCTGACCACGGGCAACAAGAGCGAGATGGCCGTGGGCTATGCCACCCTGTATGGTGACATGGCGGGCGGTTTTGATGTGCTCAAAGACGTTCCCAAGACCCTGGTCTTCAAGCTGTGCGAATATCGCAATTCAGTCGATTATGTGATCCCACAACGGGTCATCGACCGTCCTCCTTCGGCAGAATTGGCGCCGGATCAGGTGGATCAGGACAGCCTGCCCCCCTACGACATCCTGGATGCCATCCTCAAGCGCTATGTGGAAGAGGATGCCTCTGTCGCCGACATGGTGGCAGAAGGATTTGAAGAGGTGGTGGTGCGCAAGGTGATCCGGCTGGTGGATCTCAACGAGTACAAACGCCGTCAGGCTGCCGTCGGGCCCCGTATTACGGCCCGCAACTTTGGTAAGGATCGTCGTTACCCCATCACATCCGGGTTCGGCAAACAGAACTGGTAAGGAGTCACCATGAAGAAGATTGAAGCCATCATCAAGCCGTTCAAGCTGGACGATGTGCGTGAGGCCCTGGCCGAGATCGGCATCAACGGCATGACAGTATCCGAAGTCAAAGGCTTCGGCCGTCAGAAGGGGCATACCGAGCTCTATCGCGGCGCCGAGTACATGGTGGATTTCCTGCCTAAGGTGAAGGTGGAGCTGGTGGTGCAGGACGAGGATCTGGATGCCTGCATTGAAGCTATCCAGAACACGGCCCGTACCGGCAAGATTGGTGACGGCAAGATCTTCGTTTGCGAGGTGGAGCGTGTCATTCGTATCCGTACCGGCGAAGAGAACGAAGACGCGATTTGATGTGATGGATGTGCCTCGTATCGACCAGGAGAACGAAGAGACAAGCCTTCAGATGTCATGGATGCGCCTCTTCGTGGCGGCGGGCCTGCTGATTGGCCTGACCGCCTGCAGTACCCGCCCGCCGGCCCAGCCGGAAAATCTATGCCAGATCTTTCGGGAAAAGCCCGACTGGCACAAGGCGGCGCTCAAGATGAACGAAAAGTGGGGTACACCTGTTCAGGTGGTGATGGCCATGATGTATCAGGAGTCCTCCTTCGTACACGATGCCCAGCCGCCAATGGGCTACTTCCTCTTCATTCCTACCGGGCGAGCCAGCTCCGCCTATGGTTATGCCCAGGTGAAAGATGAGACCTGGGACGACTACCAACGGGAAACCGGCAATAGCTGGAGCAGCCGCGACGACTTTGCCGACGCCATCGATTTCATGGGCTGGTACACTAACAAGGCCCAGCGGCTGAACGGCACTTCCAAGTGGGATGCCTATGGTCAGTATCTCAACTATCACGAAGGGTGGGGTGGCTACCGGCGTGGCAGCTACCGCAGCAAGGGGTGGCTGATGAAGACCTCCCGCAAGGTAGAGGCGCGTGCCCAGCGCTACGGCGCCCAGTATCGACAATGCAAGGATCAGCTCTCCAGCGGGGGCTGGTTCTGGTAACCAAATCAGGAGTCAGAAATGCCGTTATTGGACAGTTTTACCGTTGACCACACCCGCATGGAAGCGCCTGCAGTGCGCGTGGCCAAGACAATGCAGACCCCGAGCAAGGACACCATAACCGTGTTCGACCTGCGTTTCTGCGTGCCGAACCAGGAGATCCTCTCCGAACGCGGCATTCACACCCTTGAGCACCTCTTTGCCGGTTTCATGCGTGATCACCTGAACGGCAATGGTGTGGAGATCATCGACATCTCCCCCATGGGGTGCCGTACCGGTTTCTACATGAGCCTGATTGGCGCGCCGGACGAAGCCCGTGTGGGCGCCGCCTGGCAGGCTGCCATGAGCGATGTGTTGACAGTGCAGGAGCAGGCCAAGATCCCGGAGCTGAACGAATATCAGTGCGGCACCTTCAGCATGCATTCGCTGGAAGAGGCCCATGAGATCGCTCGTAACGTGCTGGCGCGTGGTATCGGCGTCAACCACAATGACGAGCTGGCACTGCCTGAAGAGAAGCTGAAAAGCCTCTAGGTTGTGCATGGCAAAAATGAAAAAGGCCGGTCATTGACCGGCCTTTTTGTTGTCTGGAGGATTCAGGACGGCAAGGGCATGACCCGGTTGCGGCCCAGCTCTTTTGCCTTGTAGAGCAGTTTGTCGGTGCGCTCGACCAGCGTATCGCCTGTTTCCTGGCCATTGTACTCACCCACTCCGAACGAGGCTGTGATGTGGTCGATACGGCGGCCGGACTTGCGATCCAGGATGGACATCTTCTCTATGGCACGGCGCAGACTCTCGGCCATCTGGCGGCTCAGGGCCAGGTTGCGCATGGGCACCAGCAGGGCGAACTCCTCACCACCGAGCCGATAGGCGGTGACGCCCTCCTTGCACGTTTCCCGCAGCCGCTTGCTGAAGGCACGCAGTACCTGATCCCCAAGCAGGTGACCATATTCATCGTTGAAATTCTTGAAGCGGTCGATGTCCGACAGAATGAGGGAGAAGGGCTGCTTGCTGCGGATCAAGCCATCGATCTCCAGATCGAAGGCGCGGCGATTGAGCAGGGAGGTGAGGGCATCCTCGTTGGCCAGCTTGAGGGTTTCGTTCAGTGCCTCACGCAGCTCTTTGATCTCTTTCTCTGCATTGCTGAGCTGATTGCGAAAGTGCATGGTCGACATGCGCACATCCCGGGATTCGCGCACCAGATCCCGCAAGATGCCCATGGTGTCGTCAAGGCTAAGCCCTTCATCGTCGATGAGACTCAGTCGATCGAAGCTCTTGTCGAGCATCTCCTGAAACATGCCGGTGTCGGAAATGGCGTCTTGCATGGTGTGGCCGAGCTCGTTTGCCATGGCGGCCAGACTGAGTTTCATGGCCTCCATCTGCTGCTCATCCTGGGCGGCGAGGTGCTGATGATAGAGCCGCTCGCAGGTGGTGAGTGAGCAGGTGCCCTGCAGCTTGATCGCCTGATCGATGGCCTGATTGAGCTCTGGCATGCTGGCCGACACGTAGTTATACCAAAGGGTATAGTTATCCGGCGTCGTGGGAATTTGATACTTGATCATCAGTGGAACCGCCTGCTTAAGATAGGCGGCGGATTGCGCGAACGAGTCCTTGCTCATGAGTTCCGTGTCTCATCATGCCTGCAAACTTTGCATAGTATGACAGAGAGATTGGCCAAAAGGCAGTCGATGGATGCCATTAGCTCCCCCCTTCGATATAATGTCTGCGTTACTACCTACCCTAAGGCCTGCTTATGTCTCAAAAAGATCCTTTCCTCCAACGCGAGGCCGAAAAATACGAAAACCCCATCGCCAGTCGCGAGATGCTGCTGGAGCTCATCAAGGGTCATGAAAAACCCATGACCCGTGATGAGTTGGCCAAGGCCCTCAAGCTGACCGACGAAGAGCCGTTGGAAGCCTTGCGCCGTCGTCTGCGCGCCATGGAGCGCGATGGGCAACTGGTATTCACTCGCAACCAATGTTACGCCCTGCCGGATCGTCTGAATCTGGTAAAAGGGTATGTACTCGGCCACAAAGATGGTTTCGGTTTTCTGCGCCCGGAAGGTGGTGGACCGGATCTTTATTTGAACAACCGCGAGATGCAGCGCCTGATGCATGGCGACTATGCGCTGGTGCAACCGACCGAGATCGATCGCAAGGGTCGTCAGGAAGCGCGACTGGTACGTCTGCTCAAGTCTCGTGAAGCGGATATCGTCGGCCGTTACTTCGTCGAAAATGGCGTGGGTTTCGTGGTGCCGGATGACAGCCGTATCGGCCAGGACATCATAATCCCGGAAGGGGAAAACAAGGGCGCTCGCCAGAGCCAGGTCGTGGTGGTGCGCATCAACCAGCGCGCCAACTCCCGCATCAACGCGGTCGGTACCGTGCTGGACGTGCTGGGCGAGAACATGGCGCCGGGCATGGAGATTGAAATCGCCCTGCGTACCCACGGTATCCCGCATACCTGGCCGGAAGAGGTGACCAAAGAGGTTGCCGGTCTTGGCGAACAGGTGCCGGAAAAGGCCAAAGAGGGTCGTATCGATCTGCGCGCCCTGCCGCTGGTCACTATCGATGGGGAAGATGCCCGCGACTTCGATGACGCCGTCTTCTGTGAAGCCAAGCGCGGTGGCGGCTGGCGTCTGTGGGTTGCCATTGCGGATGTTTCTGCCTATGTGAAGCCCGGCACTGCGCTAGATGCCGAAGCGTATCAGCGCGGCAACTCCGTCTATTTCCCCGAGTTCGTGGTGCCCATGCTGCCGGAGGTGCTCTCCAACGGTCTGTGTTCCCTGAACCCGCAGGTCGACCGTCTGTGCATGGTGTGCGAGATGACCATCTCTGCCGCCGGTCGCATGTCCGGTTACAAGTTCTACGAAGCCGTGATGAACTCCCATGCTCGCATGACCTACAGCAAGGTCGCGGCCATTCTGGATGGGGATCCCAAGCTGCGTCAGCAATATGACCCGCTGGTGGGCCACATCGAAGAGCTCAACAACCTCTACAAGGCGCTCAAGCACGCCCGTCACCAGCGTGGCGCGGTGGAATTCGAGAGCGAAGAAACCCGCTTCATCTTCAACGCCCAGCGCAAGATCGACCAGATAGTGCCGCTGGTGCGCAACGACGCCCACAAGATCATCGAAGAGTGCATGATCCAGGCGAACGTGGCTGCGGCCCGTTACATCGAGAAGAACGAAGCATCAGCCCTGTTCCGGGTGCACGACCGTCCGGGTGAAGAGCGCCTGACCGGTTTCCGTGATTTCTTGGCCGAACTGGGTCTGGAGCTCAAGGGCGGCCTCGAGCCCGAGCCGAAAGATTTTGCCGAGCTGGCCGCCAAGTTTGAAGGGCGCCCGGATGCCGAGCTGCTCTCCACCATGCTGCTGCGCTCCATGCGTCAGGCTGTTTATCAGGCTGACAATATCGGCCACTTCGGTCTGGCATTGAAGTCCTATGCCCACTTCACCTCGCCGATCCGTCGTTATCCCGACCTTATCCTGCACCGTGCCATCAAGTATCAGGCGGCCAAGGAGCAGCAGCCCAACCTGCGCCACAAGTGGACCCCGAGCGGTGGTTATCACTACCAGCTGGAAGAAGTGGATCCCATGGGCGAGCACTGCTCCATGACCGAGCGCCGTGCCGACGATGCGACCCGCGACGTGGCCGACTGGCTCAAGTGCGAGTACATGCTGGATCACGTGGGTGACGAGTTTGACGGCGTCATCGCCAGCGTCACCGGCTTTGGTTTCTTCGTCCGTCTGGCGGAAATCCACATCGACGGTCTGGTCCACGTCAGCACCCTGACCAACGACTACTACCAGTTTGATCCCCTGCACATGCAGCTGATCGGCGAGAACTTCCGCCGTCGCTACCGTCTGGGTGACAAGGTACGCGTCAAGGTGATGGGCGTAAACCTGGATGATCGCAAGATCGACTTCGTGATGGTGGAAGAGCCGCTCCAGGCCACCGGCAAGAACGCCAAAGAGATGGCGCGCAAGCAGGCCGAGATCAAGAGCGAGAAAGCCAAGAGCGCCCAGCGCCACGAGAAACGCAAAGAGGGCAAGAATATCGGCAAATCCGACAAGGGTGGCCGTGCCAAGCCCAGCAACAGACGACCGAGCAAAAAGGCTCACGATAAGGCCAAGAGCACTAAATGAGTACTGAACTGATCTACGGCATTCACGCTGTATCCGCGCTGCTTGAGCGTACCCCGGAGCGTTTCATCGAAGTGTGGGCCCTCAAGGGCCGGGATGACGACCGGCTGCACCCCCTGTTGGCCGAGATGGAATCTCTCGGCCTCAAGGTGCAGAGCGTGAACCGCAAGACCCTTGATGACAAAGCGGAAGGCAACAATCACCAGGGCATCATGGCCAAGGTGATAGAGGCGCCCAAGCTGGCCGAGCACGATCTGGCCAGCTTGCTGGACAACCTGGCCGAGCAAAAGGCCCAGCCTTTCCTGCTGGTGCTGGACGGGGTGACAGATCCGCACAACCTGGGTGCCTGCCTGCGCAGCGCCGATGCGGCCGGAGTCCATGCGGTGATAGTGCCGCGTGACAAGGCCAGCGGCCTGACCTCGGTGGTGCGCAAGGTTGCCTGTGGCGCCGCCGAAGTGGTGCCGCTTATCCAGGTCACCAATCTGGCCCGCAGTCTGCGGGAGTTGAAGGATCGCGGAGTCTGGATCGTCGGTACTGCCGGTGAGGCGGATCACGATGTCTATCAGGCCAAGCTGACCGGCCCCATGGCGCTGGTCATGGGTGCCGAAGGCAAGGGCATGCGCCGCCTGACTCGCGAACACTGCGACGAGCTGGTCAGCATTCCGATGGCGGGGGCTGTATCCAGTCTCAACGTCTCGGTGGCGACCGGTGTCTGTCTGTTCGAAGCCGTGCGTCAGCGTCGCGCTTAAGGGAACGGGATGGACAGACCCCCGTTCAGTCGGGATCAGGTCACAAATGAGCAGGAGGCCGCGCGCCTCCTCTCTTTTGCCCGGCCTTTGACCCTGAGCCCTCGTACTTGCCTCTGGCATGCCGGTGACAAGCCCGATCTGCTGGTCAAGGTGGAGCAGGGGCTGCTGCGAGCCAAGGTGGTGCTGGCGGATGGCCGCGAGTATATCAAGGAGTTCTATTGGGAGGGGGACGAGTTTATCGACTTCCACCATCTGCTCAGTGGTGAACCCGCCCGCTACAGTGTGGAGGCGCTGGAGCCATGCCGCCTGCAACTCTTCAACCTGAGGGATTTGCGTCAGCTCCCTTGCTGGTCCGCCTGGTATCACCACTTGCTGGCGGTGCAGTTGCGTATCAAGGAAGAGAAAGAGTTGCTGCTGTTGACCGAGAGCCCCCTGGCCCGTTATCAACACTTCCTGCAATGTTTCCCCGCGCTGGATGCCAGGGTGCCGGATCACCAGATCGCCGCTTATCTGGGCATCACCCCCATCAGCCTGAGCCGCATTCGCAAGCGGCTGAAGGATCTTAACAAAGGTTAATGCCTGCGCCCGCGCTGCTGGCTATGCTGCCTTTCTCGATGAGCAAGGAGTTCCCATGAACTGGTCCCTCAAATCTTTTGAACAACTCGATGTCAATGAGCTTTATGAATTGCTCGTGCTGAGATCCCGCGTTTTCGTGGTGGAGCAGACTTGCGTCTTCCTCGATCTGGATGGCGTCGACAAGCGTCCCGATGTGCAGCACCTGCTCGGCTGGCAGGATGGCGTGCTGGTGGCGTACGCCAGACTGATGGCGCCTGATGTGGCCAAGGCGCACCAGGTGGTGATCGGACGGGTGGTGACATCGCCGGAGGCCAGAGGTGACGGTCTCGGTCATCGACTGATGCAGCAGGCGTTGGTGGAGTGCGAACAATTGTGGCCCGGTGTCGGCATCTATCTGGGCGCTCAGGCCCATCTGCAGGGTTTCTATGGTCGCCATGGCTTCACCGCCGTGGGTGAACCCTATCTGGAAGATGACATTCCCCACATTGGCATGACCTCGTCTTAATACCTTTAAAGCATAACAATGAAATTATTATGTCTTGAGGTAGTAAAGAAAACGGGTGCTCGACGCCATATTACTGGGTACCCTTTGAGTGATTAATCGGCAACCGTTGATGGATAGGTTTAAAAATGGTTTTTTATCCCATTAATACAAAACAAGATTCAGCAATTAAGCCGTTGAGCCATTTTATCTGCGTTCGTCACTCGAGTGGCTGTCGCTGATGGAGTTGTTGCGCAAGCGGTTCGCTCTGGACCTGCAAACCTTCGCCATCATCACTCTGGTACTGGGCAATCTGGCCCAGGCCTTCTCCGATGTGCTGGTCAAGTTGATCGGCCCCGGTTTCAGCCCCTTCCAATACATGTTCCTGCGCCAGCTGCTGACCCTGCTAGTGTTGCTGCCCTTTATGTTGAGAGTGCCGAGAGCGGCCTGGGGACTGGGTGCCTGGAAATGGCACCTGCTGCGTGGTCACCTCTGCCTGCTCGGTGGCGGCGGCATGATGCTGGCACTGACCCAGCTGCCGCTGGCCACGGCCAACGCCATCTTCTATGTCTCACCCTTGCTGACATTGCCGCTGGCTGCCTGGCTGCTCAAGGAGAAGATCAACTCCCGGGTCTGGCTGCTGGGGGGCATGGGGCTGATTGGTGTCGTGTTCGTGCTCAAGCCGGGAGACTTCCATCTGGCGGGTCTGGGCGCGCTGGTGACCGCCTTCACTCTGGCGCTGTTCAATGTCACCGGCCGCAAGCTGCCTGCGGGGATCTCTGTGGTGGCGACCCTGTTCTGGGCAAACTTGCTGGCGCTGCCATTGACGGCTGGGTTGGCGGTGAATCAATGGCAACCTGTGGACTGGCATCTGCTGGCACTGATCGGCGGCAGCGGCGTGATGCAACTGCTCTATCATGCCAGCTGCATCTACGCCTACCGGCAGGTGGAGGCCAACCGTATTGCGGCAACCGAATACTCAGGCCTGATGTTTGTGGTGCTGATGGGGATCTGGCTGTTTGGCGAGATCCCGGCCTGGAACCTCTGGGTCGGGGTGAGTTTCATCTTGCTGGCCATCCATTGGCAGCGGCGTTTGCGCTAACCCAGTCAACTTGACTCCATATGATAAACCGGCGGATGGCCGGTTTATCATATGGGCAGCTTATGAAGCCTGTCTCGGTTGCCGCACAGGAAATCGGTTAGGCTTGGCGGCTTGTGATTATCGGAACCCTGTCATGACGCCAACCATCTTTGCGGCCATCTTGCTGGCCGCGCTGCTGCACGCCCTCTGGAATGCGCTGGCCAAACGCCAGGCCGAGGGGCGTGTCAGCGTGCTTCTTGTCTCCCTCTGTTCCGGGTTGTTTGCCGCCCCTTTCTTGCCGCTGGTCGGGCTGCCTGTGCCTGCCGAATACCCCTGGCTGGCGCTCTCCATCCTGCTGCATTGTGGCTATTGTCTGTTTCTCGGTCGGGCCTATCGGCTGGGGGAATTCGGCCAGATCTACCCGCTGGCGCGTGGCAGTGCGCCCTTGGTGACTTTGCTGTTCGGGGCCTTGTTATTGGGGGAGGTGCCGGGAGTGCTGGCGGTGGCAGGCGCCCTGGTGCTGGTGAGCGGTGTGCTGCTGATGGCCTGGCGCGGCGGCATCAAACTGGCGTCTGGGGCCCTGAGCGCCGTGCTGATCACGGCGCTGTTTACCGCAGCCTATACCCTCTCGGACGGGGCTGGTGCCCGCTCGGCCGGTGAGCCGGTGCGTTACACCCTCTGGCTGTTTGCCCTGACTGCGCTGATGATGCCACTGCTGATGCGCTGGCAGAGTCGCACCGCCTGGCGTGCGCTTGATCTTGCGGCGTGGCGTACCGGTGCGCTTGGCGGCGCTTTGTCACTGCTTGCCTACGGCATCGTCATCTGGGCCATGACCCAGGCGCCCATCGGGCTGGTGGCGGCGCTGCGCGAGAGCAGCGTACTGTTTGCCGTGCTGCTCTCCTGGTGCTGGCTGGGGGAGAAACTGGGGCGGGTACGACTGTGCGCCGCCTTGGTGATCCTCTGCGGTATCTTGTTGATCCGTCTTGCCTGATCCCTGGCTGCATCAGACCGGGCGCCGCCCGGCCTGATGTTTGACTCAAGGGGTGATCAGAGTCGTCAGGGTAAAGCCCTCCTCGCAGGGGGCGAGCTGTACCCGCACCTGGCCCAGCTCGGCCAGTGTGGCCACATGGGTGCCGCCGCAGGGAATGGTCACCTCTTTACCTTCAAGCATGCAGTGCCAGTAGCGCGAGTCTATGATGGCCTCGCCCGCACGGCTGCGGCGGATCTCGCCATTGGCCGCCAGCCAGTCGGCCAGCTGCTGGTTTACGCTGGTCTCTATCTGCGCCAGTTCCGCCAACAAAGCGTCACTATTGACCCCCTTCTTGCGCAGACTCTTGCCGATGCGGTACTGCTCCCGGGAGCCCATGGGCTCGACCCGCGAGGTTTGAATGGCGAGGCGGTCAAAGTCGGGTTGATCGAGTGCATCGCGCTCGCTCACCTCCTTGCGCCAGTAGGGGGTCAGCATCCGATTGAGGGCCAGCGCCGCCAGATGGCAGCCGCTGTGACCCAGGCTTAAGGAGTGGCGGGCAGCGGCATCCACCTTCAGTTCAACCCGGGAGCCCACAGCCAGAGTGTGATGGCCCGCTAGGGGATGCACCACCACGAAGGCCCACCCTTCGGCGCCCCGCTTGACCGGTATATCCTTGTCCACGAACAGTTCGCCCTCCGGGCTGATGGCGCCCATCCGGCAGGGGCCTACACTGGCGTCACCGCCATCCCAGCAAACCGTGCCCACATCCCCCGGTTGATCGGGCCAGAGGTGGCTTTGCGGATGAAAGGGGGTGAGGTCGGTGACCAGCAGGCTGGTATCGCCACTCTGGCAGAAGACCACGCTGGCCGGTTCATGATGATGGCCCAGCACGAAGCTGGCTCGGGTATGTTCCATGGATGGCTCCCGCTAATCGCAGATGAAAGGAGAGCAGCATACGCCAAAGCGCAGGCCGGCTCATTAACCTGGGTTAATGAGCCGGCCTGAGCAACGGGTCGTGAGCACTAGATCATGGCGACCAGCAGGTAGGCGTTGAGGCCGATCACCAGTGCGACGATAAGGCGACCGACAGCCTGAGTCACCGGATGGTTGCGATACTCTCCCATCAGCGCCCGATCGCCGGTCAGGATCAGCAGCGGAATGAGTGCCAGCGCTATACCAAAACTGAGCACCACCTGGCTCAGCACCAGGATCTCGGTGGTATTGAGCCCCATGGCGATCACCACAAAGGCGGGAGCCATTGTGATGGCACGGCGTAGCCAGAGCGGTATGGTGAAACGCACGAAACCCTGCATTACTACTTGTCCTGCCAGGGTTCCTACCACTGTGGAGGAGATGCCCGAGGCCACCAGAGACAGGCCGAACAGGGTGGCGGCGGCCTGCCCGAGCAAGGGAGTGAGAGTCTGGTAGGCAGATTCGAGTTCGGCCACCTGCTGGTTGCCAGAACTGTGAAAGGCGGCGGCCGCCATCGCCATCATGGCCAGGTTGACGAAGCCGGCTATGGTCATGGCAATGGCTACGTCTACCCGTGTGGTGTGAAGCCGCTGAGGCACTGTGCCCTGATCCTGGGTGTGCTGGGTCAGCGCCGAGTGCAGGTAGATGACATGGGGCATTACGGTGGCACCGAGCACCCCGGCCGCCAGATAGACCGCCTCGCTGTTGGGCAGGCCGGGGAAGAGGGCCCCTTCCAGCAGGCTCGGCAGGTGGGGGCGGGAGAATACCAGCTCGACGATATAGGCCGCCGCCACGAACAGCAACAGGCCGCCAACCACGAACTCAAGTGGCTTCTGGCCGCGGCTCTGCAGCATGAGAATGCCCCAGGTCACCACGGCCGTGATGCAGGCGCCTTCCAGCAGGGTGACGCCGAGCAGCAGCTTGAAGCCGACCGCTGCGCCGATGAATTCGGCCAGATCGGTCGCCATGGCGATGATCTCCGCCTGTACCCAGTAGGCCCAGACTGCCGGTTTGGGCAGCCTGTCGCGTATGTGTTCAGCCAGATTCTTGCCGGTAACGATGCCGAGCTTGGCGGAGAGGGTCTGCACCAGCATAGCCATCAGATTGGCCCACACCACCACCCACAGCAGCTGATAACCGAAGGTGGAGCCTGCCTGGATATTGGTGGCGAAGTTGCCCGGATCGATATAGCCGATGGCGGCGATAAAGGCGGGCCCGAGCAGGGTCAGTTTGAATTTGCGGGCCGGAATGGCCGTGGTCAGCGCGGGTTGCATGGAAACACCCTCCATAAGATTATGGAGATAGAATAGATCTAAATGATAATTGTTATCAATTGATGTTTTGTATCATACCCATAGATAAAAACATCTGCGGTGGCCAGTTGCAGTGAGGGATGTGATTTCGTACAATACGCCGCCCTAGAAAGCAGCGTCTAAACACACCATACGTTCCTTGCCTCCGAGGTCTGGCTGCACCTGGGCGGAGGCTGAATTAATCCGTAAGGAGCTAAAATGCGTCATTACGAAATCGTCTTCATGGTTCATCCGGACCAGAGCGAGCAAGTACCCGGTATGATCGAGCGTTACACCGGTGCTATCACCACCGCGGGTGGTACTATCCATCGCATGGAAGATTGGGGCCGTCGTCAACTGGCTTACCCGATCGACAAGCTGCACAAAGCTCACTACGTTCTGATGAACGTGGAAGCAGAGCAAGCCGTTATCGATGAACTGGAAACCAACTTCCGTTTCAACGATGCCGTTATCCGCAACATGATCATGCGCACCAAGCACGCCGTGACTGAAGTTTCTCCGATGGCCAAGGCCAAGGAAGAGCGCTTCGTCCGTCGTGACGACGAGCGCCGCGAAGATACTGTTGAAGCAGCGTCTTCCGAAGAGTAATTCTGGATCACTGAATAGAGGATAAAGGCCATGGCACGTTATTTCCGTCGTCGTAAGTTCTGCCGTTTCACTGCCGAGAACGTTACCGAGATCGACTACAAAGATATCGTTACTCTGAAAAACTACGTCACTGAATCTGGCAAGATCGTACCGAGCCGTATCACCGGTACCCGCGCCAAGTATCAGCGTCAGCTGGCACGCGCCATCAAGCGTGCTCGTTACCTGGCTCTGCTGCCGTACACCGATCTGCACAACAAGTAAGAATCGGCCCGGCACTTAAGCCTAACTCAACTTCCATAGAGGAAAGGTAATGCAAGTTATCCTGCTCGACAAAATCGCCAAACTGGGCGGTCTGGGTGATCAAGTCGCTGTTAAAGCTGGCTACGCCCGTAACTATCTGATCCCGCAAGGCAAAGCCGTTATGGCTACCAAGGCCAACATCGAGACTTTCGATGCTCGCCGTGCTGAACTGGAAGCCAAACTGGCTGCCGGTAAAGCTGCCGCTGAAGAGCGCGCTGCCAAGCTGGGTGAACTGGCTGCTGTTGTTATCGCCTCCAAAGCTGGCGACGAAGGCAAGCTGTTCGGTTCCATCGGTACCCGTGACGTGGCTGATGCCATCACTGCTGCCGGCGTTGCTGTTGCCAAGAGCGAGGTCCGCATGGGCAACGTTCTGCGTAACACCGGCGAGTACGAAGTTGTTGTTCAGCTGCACGCTGACGTCAAAGCAACCGTACAAGTTCAGGTTGTTGCCCTGTAATAGCGATTCGCTGTTGCAAAAAAACCCGCGCATTTGCGCGGGTTTTTTATTTTGGGATCAAAGGGTAGAGTGAAGCTCTGTTCCTCTTGAGGAGATCCCTATGGCAGCCTGGGTCGAAGGTCGGGTCATCGAGCGCATCGAATGGACCCCCACCCTGTTTTCCCTGCGCGTGGCGGCAGAGCTTGCCCCCTACAAGGCAGGACAATTTACCAAACTGGCCCTCGCGCAGGGCGAGCGCCGCATCCAGCGAGCCTATTCCTTCGTCAATCCCCCCTCAGCCCCCTATCACGAATTCTATCTGGTCGAGATCCCGGACGGTGAGCTGACGCCATCTCTTGGCTCTCTGCAGGAGGGCGACACCCTGCTGGTGCAGTCTCAGGCCACCGGCTTTCTGGTCCTTGACGAGGTGCCGTCCGGTCGTGATCTCTGGTTGCTCTCCACCGGCACTGCCATAGGCCCCTTCCTCTCCATGCTGGCGGATGGCGAGGCGTTTGAGCGCTTCGAGAACCTGGTGCTGGTACATGGGGTGAGAAGAGGAGAAGAGCTTAGCTACCAGGGGCTGATCGCCAGCTTTGCCGAGCAGCACGGGGCGCGCTTTCATTATGTCCCCTTCGTCAGTCGCGAAGGGTGGCCAGGGGCAATGGCTGGCAGGATCCCGGCGGCCATCGCCGACGGGCGACTGCAGGCGCGAGTCGGGCTCGCATTTTCACCCGAGCAGAGCCAGGTGCTTATCTGTGGCAATCCGGCCATGGTGAAGGAGACCCAGCAGACCTTGCTGGAACTCGGGCTGGCCAAGAACCTGCGGCGAGCCCCCGGCAACATCAGTGCGGAGAATTACTGGTAACGAAATGAGCACTGGGGCCAGAAGCCCCTGCTGTATTGAGGAAAGGGACGGTCAGTTTTTCTTGCCGTTGCTCTTGTCCTTGTGTTTGTCGTGACCTTGTCCCGGGTTGTTGCCGCTGTGGATGCTGCGGTTGTAGTGATCCAGGTACTTGCCATCCATCTTGTCGCAGTTGAGTTTGATGCGGCCATCGCCAATATCGAGATCCAGGCAGTGGTTCTGCCACCAGTCGTACTTTTTGTCATCCCAGTCGAGATCGATCTTGATGTCATTGCCGGAGATGTTGATGCCGTCGCCTCCTTTGGAGGGGGGCGCAGCAAGAGCGGTGCCCTGCACTACGAGCAGGGAGAGCAGCAGTGCGCTGCAGTTAATCGTGGGGTAGCGCTTGAATGGATTCATGGCAAGAATACTCCCGTTGTTACTGGCTACTCTGCTGGTTGACCTGGATCTCGTTGGTGCTGGGGGGCTGGTTGCGGTTTTCCTGATCGTCCAGATTGAGTCTTATCCGTTTGCAATCGGTAGCGCGCGCGTCCCCCATTCCCAGATCGAGGCAGTCAGTTTGCGACCAGTTGAACTGCTTGTCGTCCCAGTCCAGATTGAATGACAGCTCCTCAACGGAGAAGGTTGAACCGCCATTATCCTGTGATTGTTGCGCAGCGGGGGCACCGCTCACCAGCAGTAGGGACAGCAGCATAGTGGTCGTTTTGTTCATAATGGCCTCGGGTAGTGACAGTTGCGGATCAGTGTAGTCCTGCCGGGCTGAACCTGGGCGGAACCGCATATAACCGCATAACGGGATTAAGTCAGAGGAGCGATTGTAGCGCGTCTCTGTTGCCGATTTGTTCGATTTGGTCGCACTCTGGGCAGCTGGTTCTCTATCTGAAGGAATTCAAGAGTTTGCCCTTCTCTCTGTGAGTCCGGCGACTATAATCGGCAGCCAACTTTTCCTGCACGGCATCCCCTTCTCATTATGACCACTCAGGCTTCTGCCGTATTGCGCTACCCCAAGGGGTGGTTCGCACTGACCACGGTGTACAGTTTTACCGGGTTGGCCATTCTGGCCTCCATCGTCTTCTCCCTGCTGCTGTTTCTCTCCATCGATGACAACCCGCTGATGAAGTGGCTGTTCGGCGGCCTGGCCATCATCTTCGAGCTGGGCAAGTTTTATGTCTGGTACGAATATGGCGAGTGCAAGGCGCGGCGGGATCTCGGCGGTGCCTTCTGGTCGCTGCTGTTCTACAGCGTGCTGGCGGCCATCTCCATCGGCGGCAGCATAGGCGGCATCAACAGTGCCACCAACACTGTGCTGAGTCAGCAGGCGCGACATGAGCGGGAGCTGGCCCGTTTCGACGAGCAGATCGCCAGCATAGAACGCCAGATCCAGCTCAACGAGGAGGCTGCGCGCAAGTACATAGAGATGGCGCGGATCTCCAGCGGTGTCAGTGGCTTGCAGCAGGCCAACACCAAGCTCAGGTTGCAGCAGGATGAGTTGCGCCAGGAGCGTGACGCCAAGCCGGTCAACGAGCAATCCTCCATGCTGGGGCTGATGAGCAGCCTGGCGGACGGGGTGGGTATGAGCCTCAGCCAGGTACAGTTTCTGCTGGTTTGCTTCCTCTCCGTGCTGCTGGATGTATTTGGCGCCTTCTTCGTCAGCCTGATTGGCGAGGAGAACCGCTTTCGCCGCATGTGGCATTGGCAGCAGGCGCGGGAACAGGCCGCTGCGCGGCAGGTCGAATTGGCGGCCACAGTGCCCATGGTGGCGAGCAAGCCGGAACCCGAGCCTGCTGTGGTGGCCCAGGTGCGCTCCGTGCTGGAGAGCGGCGAGCTAAAGTGCAGCAAGCGCTCGGTGGCGCAGGCCCTTTCGCTGTCGCTGGAGGAGGTGGACAGGGTATTTCAGCATCTGCTGGCGGAGGGGGTGCTGGGGCAGGGCAGCAACCGTCACTACCATCTCAGCTCGCAAGCCGGTTGACATCAGGGCCACCTCGGGGTGGCCCTTCTTTTGCGACGTGAGCTGCGCCTGGCTAGTGAGTCAGCACCATCATCAGGCTGAGAAAGCCCGCTATACCGCCACCTATGCCGATGATCCAGTAAAACCCCTTGGCCCCCTGTTTGAGCGGGATGCGGAAGTAGAGCAGCAAGGCCCACCACCCCAGAGCCAGCAACAGAGGAATAAGAAACATTCGAGCCATGGTGTCCTCGCTGTTATTCTGTTGACCCTTGATCAATCAACAGGATGGATTGTGCAATGACGCAGCTACAGATTACCGCATTCGGCGACCCCTCGGTACTCAAGCTCAACCCTTCCCTCGATAAGGTGCCTGCAGAAGGGGAGGTCCGGGTGCGCATCTGCTTTGCGGGGGTCAATCCCATTGATGCCAAGACCCGCGCCGGCCTTGGCTGGGCGGCGGCCGAAAACAAGGACAAGTTGCCCTGGACACCCGGCTATGATGTGGCGGGCGTGATAGAGAAAGTCGGCCCTGGCGTCACGTCACTGGTAGAGGGTGATCTAGTGTGCGGCATGGTGGGTTTTCCGCTGGCGGGGGGCGCTTATGCCGAATCCGTCGTGGCGAGTGAGGGGGAGCTGATCAAGCTCGATGGCGTGCCCCTGGGACAAGGGGCTGCCTTGCCGCTGGCGGGCCTCACCGCCTGGCAAGGGTTGTTTGAGCACGGTGGCCTCAAGCCGGGACAGCGAGTGCTGATCCTGGCCGGTGCGGGCGGCGTGGGCCATCTGGCTGTGCAGTTTGCTGCTGCCGATGGTGCCGAGGTGGTGGCAACGGCCAGCCGCGACAATCACAGTTTTCTCCATAGTCTGGGAGCCAGTCAGATGGTGGATTATCACGACCCTGACTGGGTTGCCCAGATCGTCGATCACACCGGTCAGGTTGATCTGGTGCTGGATCTGATGGGGGGCGAGAGCGGCAAGGCGGCGCTGGCCTGCGTCAAGCCCGGTGGCAAACTGGTGACTGTGCCCACCATCACGGCCCAGCAGATCAAGGAGGCGGCAGCGGGATCTGGCGTTGAGGTGCTCGGCATGCTGGTGCACCCCGACAGCGAGCAACTGGCCAAGATACTGATCCTGCTGCGTCAGGGGCAGGTGCAGGTGACCGTCTCTGCCGAGTTTGCACTGGCAGACGGCGGGCTGGCACATCAGGCCATCGAGGAGGGCCACGTTCGTGGCAAGCTGCTACTGCGCATGCCTGCGGCCGAGCACAACCTCATAGGAAGGTCATGATGGCGGCCGTGTCTGATGGCCGACTGGGCCACCCAGCGTCGTCAGTTTGCTGTCTATGGTGATCCCCCATGAATGACCTGATGGAGATGGGGCTGGGCTGGCTGTTTTTGAGCGCCTTCACCTCCGCCACCCTGCTGCCTGGCAGCTCGGAGGTATTGCTGGGGGCCATGGCCGCCAAGGGGCAGTGGAGCGTGACCAGCCTGCTGCTGTGGGCGACCCTGGGCAATACCCTCGGCTCCATGACCACCTGGTGGCTTGGCTGGCTCGCCACCTTCAAGAAAAAACCGGAAGATTTTCAAGGCCGTGGGGAACAAAAAGCCCTCGGCTGGCTCAAACAACATGGTCATTGGTGTCTGCTGCTGGCCTGGACACCCGTGGTCGGCGATGGTCTCTGTCTGCTGGCCGGTTGGTTGCGTCTCTCCTTCTGGCGCTCTTTCATCCTGATCGGGCTCGGCAAATTGTTGCGTTATGCCCTGATTTTTCTGCTGGCCAGTCATATTTTCTAGCCCTTTTCTTCACTCACGAGGTAACCGTGAACAAACTCATTCCATTCAGCATTCTTCTGGGCTTCACCCTGCCGGCGCTCGCGGCACCTACCCTGGTGTCGGAGCAGGTCAAGGAAGAGGGCAAGCTCGGTATTCCTTATCAGATGTACAAGCTGGACAACGGCCTGACCGTGATCCTGGCGCCCGACAAGTCCGATCCCCTGGTACACCTGGATGTGACCTATCACGTAGGCTCGGCCCGTGAGCAGGTGGGCAAATCCGGCTTCGCCCACTTCTTCGAACACATGATGTTCCAGGGCTCGAAGCACGTCGGTGATCAGGAGCATATGCGGATCATCAACGAGGCGGGTGGCAGCATGAACGGCACCACCAACAAGGACAGAACCAACTATTTCGAGACTGTGCCAGCCAATCAGCTGGAAAAGGTGCTCTGGCTTGAGGCGGATCGCATGGGCTTCCTGCTCGATGCGGTCAGCCAGAAGAAGTTCGAGATCCAGCGCGCCACCGTCAAGAACGAGCGGGCCCAGCGCATCGACAACCAACCCTACGGTCTGGTGAGCGAGAAAGTGGGGGAGGCGCTCTATCCGCGCACCCATCCCTACTCCTGGCAGCCCATCGGTTATGTGGAGGATCTGGACCGGGTCGGGGTAGATGACCTCAAGCAGTTCTTCCTGCGCTGGTACGGCCCCAACAATGCCACCCTGACCCTGGGCGGCGACTTCGATACCAAACAGGCGCTGGCCTGGATTGAGCAATACTTTGGCTCCATCCCCCGTGGCCCTGACGTGGCAGAGCCGACCCCGGCCCCCGTGACCCTGCCAGAGACCCGCTACGTGACGCTGGAAGACAAGGTTCACCTGCCGCTGCTCTATATCAGCTATCCGACCGTGTCGCTCGGTGACCCGCAGGAGCCGGCGCTGGACATGTTTGCCGACGTGCTCGGTGGCTCCGCCAGCTCCATGCTCTATCAGTCGCTGGTGAAAACCGGCAAGGCCATAGACGTGGGCGCTTCCCACTACTGCGAGGAGCTGGCCTGCACCCTGACCGTCTATGCCTATCCCAACCCTACGGTAGATGGCAGCCTCAAGACCCTCAAGGGGGAAGTGGACAAGGTGATCGGCGAGTTTGCCGGTCGCGGGCTCAAACCGGAGGACCTGGAAAAGGCCATCAGCAGCTACCGTGCCTCCGCTATCTGGGGGCTCGACAGCGTCTCCGGCAAGGTGAGCCAGCTCGCCATGGGCCAGGTGTTTGCCCAGGACCCCAACTATGTGTTCAAGAGCCTGGATGCCATCGGCAAGGTGACACCTGAGCAGGTCAAGGCGGCCTACGACAAGTTCATCCTGGGCAAGCCGGCGGTCGTGCTGAGCGTCGTGCCCAAGGGCAAGACGGATTGGCAGGTGGCCAAGCCGAACTTCACCCCTGCCAAGCGGGTGTTGCCGGATTACAGCCAGCACGACGAACCGCTGGCGCTGCGTCCGGTCAAGGACAACTTCGATCGCAGCGTGCAGCCCAAGGCGAGCGAGGCGGTCAGCGTCAAGGTACCTGCCATCTGGCACGGCAAACTCGACAAGAACATCGAGATCATCGGGACCCAGAGTGACGAGATCCCGGCTGTCTCCATCATGATCGCCCTGCCGGGTGGCATGCGTGCCGAGGGCAAGGGAGAACTTGGGCTCGCCAGCCTCACCGCCAGCATGCTGGGTCAGGGCTCGGTGCGCCTGACCGAGGCCCAGCTCAGCGACGAACTGCAAAAGCTCGGTTCCAGCGTCAGCGTCTCCAGTGCCCAGTACAGCAACCTGGTCACCATCAGCAGCCTGACCGACAAGCTGCCCCAGACCCTGGGTCTGGTACGCGAGGTATTCGAGCGCCCCGGCATGCGGGAAGCGGACTTCGAGCGGGTCAAGGCGCAGATGCTGCAAGGCATGAAGCAGAGCCAGCAGCAGCCCGAGTGGCTGGCAGGCCAGGCCTTCCGTGAGCTGGTCTATGGCAAGGAGAACCGCCTCGGCCAACCGGGCGACGGTGTGCTGGCCGATGTCGAGAAGCTGACTTTGGCGGATGTGAAGCGCTTCTATCAGAACTACTACAACCCGACCAACGCCAAGGTGGTGGTGGTGGGTGACGTAGCCCAGCAGCAGGTGGAGGAGCAACTTGGCTTCCTGACCCAGTGGAAGGGGGCAGCGCCCACCCTTGGCAGCCTCAAGCCCGAGGGCGAGCAGGCCAAGCCGGGTATCTATCTGGTGGACAAGCCCGGGGCTCCCCAGTCGGTGATCCGCATTGGCCGTCGCGCCATGCCGTTTGATACCACGGGGGATTACTTCACTGCCGGGCTGATGAACTTCAACCTGGGGGGCAACTTCAACAGCCGTATCAACCTCAATCTGCGGGAAGACAAGGGCTACACCTATGGCGCCAGCTCGGGCTTCTCCGCCAATCGTGAGGTGGGTACCTTCGCCACCGGCGCCAATGTGCGGGCCGATGCGACCGTGGATGCCATCCGTCAGTTCCTCAAAGAGATGGACAACTATCGCAACAGCGGCCCGACGCCGGTGGAGCTGGCCTATATGCGCAGTGCCGTCTCCCAGCAGGATGCCCTCTCCTACGAAACCCTTGGCCAGAAGGCCGGTTTCCTGCTGCAGATGATCATGTATGACCTGAAGCCGGACTATGTGCAGGCCCAGAACCAGCTGATCAAAACGGTGTCACCCGAGGTGCTCAAAGCCAGTGCCGCCCGTTGGCTCGATCCGGCTGACATGGTGATTGTGGTGGTGGGTGACAAGCAAAAGCTTGAAAAACCCCTGAAGGAGCTTCATCTTCCCATCTATCCGTTGCAGCTGCCCTGAGGGCGCTTCATAAAAATAGTGCCGCCCCCCTGAGGGGCGGCCACACATGAGCCGTGAATATGACTACGACTAGCTTGTCACTCACCGAGTTGTTGACCGCCCTGGGTTCGCCTGATCGGCTGACGGCCCTCAAGGGGATCCGGCGCGGGATCGAACGTGAATGTCTGCGCATTACCCCGCAAGGGACTCTCTCCCAGACGGATCACCCGAGAAGTCTGGGCTCTGCGCTGACCCACGCCAACATCACTACCGACTACTCCGAGAGCCTGCTGGAGTTCATCACACCGGCGACCGACTCCATCGACAGCCTGATGGAGCAGTTGGGCGACATTCATCGTCACGCCATCCACCATCTCGGTGATGAGCGGATCTGGCCGCTCTCCATGCCCTGCTTCGTCGGCGACGAGGAGAGCATACGGCTGGCCCAGTACGGCAGCTCCAACATAGGGCGGATGAAGACCCTCTACCGGCAGGGGCTGAAGAACCGTTACGGCAGCCTGATGCAGGTGATTGCCGGGGTACACTTCAACTTCTCCATGCCGGACAGCTTCTGGTGCGAGTGGCAGGATCTGGTGGGCGAGGGCTGCTGCAGCCAGCGCTTCATCTCCGACAAGTACATGGGGCTTATTCGCAACGTCTACCGCTTCGGCTGGCTGGTGCCCTATCTGTTTGGCGCCTCGCCGGCCATCTGCGACTCTTTCCTCAAGGGGCGCAAGAGCAGCCTGCCGTTCCAGAAAACCGGCAAGGGCACCCTCTATCTGCCTTACGCTACTGCGCTGCGCCTGTCCGACCTTGGTTACACCAACAGCGCCCAGGCAGGCTTGAAGATAAGCCACGACAGCCTGCCCGACTATGTGAGCAGCCTGCGTCGCGCCATCAACACCCATGATCCCGACTTCGCCAAGATAGGGGTCAAGGTAAACGGCGAGTATCGTCAGCTCAACGACAATGTGTTGCAGCTGGAGAACGAGCTGTACGCCCCGATCCGGCCCAAGCGCACGCCGCGCAGTGGCGAGAAGCCCTCAGATGCGCTCGAGCAGCGTGGCATCGAATATATCGAGCTGCGCACCGTGGACGTGAATCCCTTCACGCCATTCGGTATCGATGCGGATCAGATCCGCTTCTTCGACCTCTTCCTGGTCTGGTGTCTGTTGCGCCCGTCTCCCGTGCTGGGGGACGAGGAGATTGCCCGCAATCGCCGCAACCAGAACAAGGTGGTGCTGGAAGGGCGTCGCCCCGGCCTGGAACTGGAAGACGAGCAGGGCAACGCTATCGGCCTCAAGGAGTACGGCCTCCAGCTGTTTGACGAGCTGGCCCAGGTGGCCGAGCTGCTGGATCGCTGCTGTGGCCGCAATCGCTACCGCGCGACCCTTGCGATGCACAGGGAGAAGCTGCTCAACCCGGATCTGACCTACTCTGCCCGTCTGCTCAAGCAGTTGCTGGAGAGCGGCCAGGACAACGGCTGCTTCGGCGACGAGCTGGCGAGCCGCTACCGGGAAGAGATGCTGGCCGGTGAGCTGCAGTACTGGGATCAAGCCTATTTCTCCGCCGAGGCGCGGGAATCCCTGGCCAAGCAGCGGGAGCGTGAACGCAGCGACAGCCTGTCGTTCGATGACTTCCTGGCCGACTACTTCGGTATCCGTCAGACCACGACCTGATCCCTCTGCTTCTCTGTTTGCAAGCCGCTCCCGGGAGCGGCTTTTTATTGCGCGGTTTGTCATTCCAGCCAGCACGCCAAAGCGTCCAAAAAGTACCCGAAAATAAGTGTGAGTCAGCCTTCACTTCAGCAGGGCCTGTGGTGCTTTTATTGTCAATCGGCTCACATTTCGCCCTTTTGCAGCTTGAGTCTTGTGGGATGGGGGCCTAACGTCTCGATAACTGAAACGATTCAGCTTTCACAAAACCATTCACAAGAACAAGAGACACGAGGATAAATCCATGTTGAAGAAACTCTCCATTGCCGTTCTGCTCGCTCTTGGCGCGAGCTCGGGCCAGGCCGCCGAATTCCTGTTGACCGACTCCCAGCAGGGGCTGGATGTGGGGGACTGGAAGATAAGCAGCGACAAGCTGGGTATCAAGAGTCCCGTTCCTTTCTCCATCGAGAAGAAGCGGCTGCACGGCGGACGGCAGGAGGGGGTGGATCTGCTGATCGTCGACAACGGCGTGATGAAAATTACCCTGGTGCCGACTCGCGGCATGGGGATCAAGGAGGTCAAGGGCGCCGATCTGCGCCTCGGCTGGGATTCTCCCGTCAAGGAAGTGGTCAACCCGGCCTTCATCGATCTGGAGAGCCGCGCCGGTCTCGGCTGGCTCGATGGCTTCAACGAGATGCTGGTGCGCTGCGGTTACGAATGGACGGGCCACCCCGGGGTGGACGATGACGGCCGACTCAAGAGCCTGCATGGTCGGGTGCAGAACATACCGGCATCCGTGGTCAGCGTGACCATAGATGAGGAGCCGCCCTATGCCATTCATGTGCTGGGTAGGGTGGATGAGCGCACCTTCAAGATGAGCGAGCTGGTTACCTGGACCCAGCTGAGCGTAGTGCCCGGTCAGGCGGAATTTTCCCTGCAGGACAAGCTGACCAACCACGCGGATTATGAGAACGAGTACCAGATCATCTACCACAGCAATTTCGGGGCGCCGATCCTGGAAGAGGGGGCGCAAGTCAGCACGCCGGTGAAGCAGATCTCCCCGTTCAACGACTACGCCAAGGCGGGCCTGAAGAGCTGGCAAACCTATCTGGGGCCGACCAAGGGCTTCGACGAGATGGTGTTCAACCTGGTGCCTTACAGCGATGCCGATGGCAACACCCTGGCTGTGCTCAACAACCGGCAGGGCAGCGCCGGTGTGGCGGTGGCCTACAACACCCATCAGTTGCCCGTGCTGACTCTGTGGAAGAACACCGACACCCGGGCCCAGGGGTATGTGACGGGTATCGAGCCTGGCACCAGCTATGCCTACAGCACCAAGTACCAGCGTCCGCTGGGGCTGGTGCCCAAGATCCAGCCAGGCGAGACCAAGACCTTCGATCTGACCTATCGTCTGCTGCGCAATGGGGATGAGGTGAAGCAGGCGCTGGCAGAGGTCGACAAGATCCAGGGGGGCCGTCCCATCGAGATGCGCGAGCTGCCACTGGTCAAGCTGCCCTGATCACTTGTCAGACAGACAGCAAAAAGCCGCTCGATGAGCGGCTTTTTGATTTCATGGCGGGCGGGATCAGACGTGGTTGTACTCAGACATGGTTGTACATGGCCTCGATCTCGCTTTGATACTTGGATTCAATGATCTTGCGGCGCAGCTTCATGGTGGGGGTGATCTCTCCCAGCTCCATGGAGAAGGCGCTCGGCAGCAGGGTGAACTTCTTCACCTGCTCGAACTTGGCCAGCTCCTTTTGCAAATCCTGGATGCGGGCATCGAAGAACTCCATCACCCGGGAGTTGCGCAGCAGCTCGGTCTTGCACTGGTACTGCAGGTTGATGGAGCGGGCGTACTCTTCCAGCGACTCGAAGCAGGGCACGATCAGCGCCGAGACGAAGTGGCGGGCATCGGCGACGATGGCGATCTGCTCGATGAAGCGATCCTTGCCGATGGTCCCTTCCACCAGTTGCGGGGCCACATACTTGCCGTTGGAGGTTTTCATCAGCTCCTTCAGCCGTTCGGTGAAGTAGATATTGCCGTCCTTGTCCAGCTCGCCTGCATCACCGGTACAGAGAAAGCCATCTGCGGTCATCACTTCGGCAGTGGCTTCCGGCTTGTTGTAGTAGCCGCGCATCACTGTCGGTGAACGCACCAGCAGCTCGTTGTTCTCCCCCAGCTTCACTTCGATGCCATTGAGGGCGGTGCCGATGGAGCCCAGCTTGAATTGTTGATCTTCGTAGCAGCAGACGGTAGCCGTGGTCTCCGTCATGCCATAGCCGTACTTGAGGTTGAGCCCCATGGCCTGGAAGAAGAGATTCACGTCGTCGGCCAGACGAGCGCCAGCCACCGGCAGGAAGCGGGTATGGCCGCCAAAGCGGGCACGCAGCTTGCGAAACACCAGTCGCTCCGCCAGCGCGAGCTGGGCACAGAGCAGGGGAGAGGCTGATTTGCCCGCCTGACGGGTCGCCACCATCTGCTTGCCGACGCGGGTGGCCCAGCCAAACAGGGCGCGGCGCAGGCGCGGCGCCTGGGCAACCCTGGCCTGGATCATGGCGTAGGCCTTCTCGTAGAGGCGCGGCACGGCGCACATCACGGTCGGCTGCACCTCGCCGATGACGTCCATTACCTTCTGCGGGTCGCGAATGTAGACGTTCTCGGCGCCGCAGTAGAGCACATAGTAGGTCCAGGCGCGTTCGAACACATGGCTCAGCGGCAGCATGCAGAGCGACACATCCTGCTCGTTGAGGTCCAGGCGGCTGTTGTGCATCTCGAAACAGGCGGCGATGTTGGCAAAATCGAGCATGACCCCCTTGGGTTCGCCCGTGGTACCCGAGGTGTAGATCAGGGTCAGCAGGTCATCCATCCGGTACTGGCTTTCCCGCACCCGCAGCTCCTGCTCGCTGGCCTGATGGTTGCCGGAAGCGAGAAATTCCTGAAAGTGGCTGGCCTGGGCGCAGCCGCGCAGATTGACCTTGCCATCGAGGGCGACAATCTGGCGGATCTCGCCATCATTCAACAAGGTCAGCGCCTGATCGAACTGGGGCTGCTCACCCACGAACAGCAGGCCGATACTGGCATCGCGCACTATGTACCTGAGTTGCTCAAGGGTGCTGGTGGGGTAGATGGGCACGCTGACGCCGCGGGCGGCGAGGATGCCGAGATCTGCCTGGGTCCACTCCGGCATGTTGCGAGCGTAGAGACCGACCATTTCGGTTGGCTGGTGGCCGGCGCGGATCAGCGCCTGGGCACAGTAGTCCATGGCCTGTCCCAGGGTACGCCAGCCGATGGCGCGCCACTGGCCATCCTGTTGTACGCGCAGGGCGGCCTTGTTGCCAAGCCGGGCAATACGTTCACGCATCAGTCGAACCAGATGGAGTTTCGGCATCAGTCAAACATCCTCAAGTAACAGTTGTACGCCCGCGAGGGCACTAAAATTCGCGCTAGAGTTTAAACTCCAACATTACAGCTTACAAGTGTTCGCCATTTGTCCTGGATCACAAAGTCGCCAACCAGGGCGAGCTGAGGCATGATGGTCGACAAGTGAACGGAGTCATTCAGAGAGGGTGAACAATGCGTGTCGGGATCAAGGGAATTATCACGGGGGTATTGCTGTTGCTGGCCGGGACGGGTGGGCTCTGGTTTGTGTTCAGTAGCACGCCGGCCGAGGAGGAAACCCCCTGGCTGGCTGGGGCCCAGGGGTACGAAAAAGCGCAGCAGCTGGCTCTGCACAAGGGGTATTCATTGCTCTATGTGATTGAGAGTGCCAAGTGCCGACGCTGCAAACTGCTGGACAAGATGCTGTGGCAGTCTGACGACATGTCACCCGTGCTGGCCAAGCTGATCAAGGTACGGCTCAATCCCCATGCGAAGGATGGCAGCGAGCATATACTGCGCCGCTTCCCGCAGGTTGCCACCCCGCCAGGCGTCTATGTGCAACGGCCGGGAGAACCCCTCAAGCCCATCAAGATAGTGGTGGATCTCGAGCAGATCTGGATGCCGGGAGTTACCTGGCAGCGCGGCTTCTTCATGCCGCTGTCGGCGGCCGGTTTCGAAGCCGTGCTGCACACCACCCAGAGCCTGCAGGATCCTGCCCTCGACAATGCACCGCTGCTCTGAGCGGCGTCGGCATGAGGGTGTGGCTCAGCTGAAGTCGAACAGGCGGGACATGAGCACGGCATCTTCCCGCTCGTTGCCGGTGCCATAGTAGTCGACCCGGCGGCAATACTCGGCAAACCCTTCACTCTCGTAGAGGCCGATGGCCGTCTTGTTGCTGGCGCGCACCTCCAGAAACCAGGCCTCGGCTCTCTTTTCCTTGCTGCGGGCGAGATACTCCTTCAGCAGTGCCCGTCCCAGCCCCTTGCCCTGAAAATCGGGGTGCACGCAGATGTTCATCAGCGAACTGTCGCCCGCCACCAGATCCGAGATGTAGAACCCCGCAGGCCGCCCATCCACCAGCATCAAACCATTGAGATAGCGCGGCCCGAAACAGGAGAGCAGATTGGCCTGGCTCCAGGGCTCCTTGTGGGCGGCTTGTTCTATGGGATAGACAAGCTCGAAGTCGGATTCGAGCAGGGGGCGAAAGAGGTGCATGATCACTCCGGTTAATGCGGGGACGGCTGGCCCGGTCGGCCAAATGTAAAGTTTGGTAAAGATGAGATGGCCGGGCTGTATTGCGGCCCGGAGCCGATCACAATGGGCCTTGCTCCTGGCAGGATGGCACCTGTTGACGCAGCTGTTGCCACAGCGCCCGTTTGTAGGGCGCATCGGGAGAGAGCGGACAGATCAGCGCCTCTGGCCAGCGAGGATCAGGCTCGGTGAGCCAGAGCAGCGGGGGGGCAGCTTGTTCGGGCATCTCCTGCAGCAGGCTCACCTCATGGGGGGCAATCCCCAGCAACTGGCAGATGTCATGGAGCAGAGCGGTATCCGGCAGCGCCGGTGCCCGAACCCAGAGCTTGCCGGTGGGCAGGTCGACATGAGGCCGGGGATCTGGCTGCCCGGTCTGTGCTGCCTCATCACGAGAGCCAGCCAGTAACTGGGGGCGTCTGAGTTGCCAGCCTTGAATACCGATTCTGGCCAAGATGTGCTGGCGAACGGGATCTTGCATGGATGATGACTCACTCTTGATCTGAGTTGGTGAAAAATGTGCTGCGAAGGGTACACTCGAACGCCTTTTTCTGCACTCTTTGCCCTTTGCCATTCTGCTGTGCTTCCAGTCCGGTCAGTCGGGATGGGGTTGGCAGGCAGACCATAACAGACAACATCATAATAAAACCAACCCCGGGCAATCTGGTCGTCATGACGTGACCCGGAATTATCGTGATCCCAGCTTCGGAATGCTCTCTATGTCATTATCTGCTCACAGTTCTGCCCGTGCCGTGCCCATTCATGAACGCCTGCCCAACCTGCTGGCCGCCCTCGGCGAGGGGCTTTATGAACGCCAGGATGCTTTGCGGCTAGGCCTGCTGGCGGCACTGAGCGGCGAGAGCGTGTTTCTGTTGGGCCCCCCCGGGATTGCCAAGAGCCTGATTGCCCGTCGTCTGAAGCTGGCCTTCCATGAAGCCCGTCACTTCGAGTACCTGATGACCCGCTTCAGTACGCCGGAGGAGGTGTTTGGCCCCTTGTCTATCCAGGCCCTGAAGGAAGATGGCAAGTACCTGCGCCTGACCGCCGGATATCTGCCCCAGGCCGAGGTGGTCTTTCTCGACGAGATCTGGAAGGCGGGCCCGGCCATCCTCAACACCCTGCTGACTGCCATCAACGAGCGTCAGTTCCGTAACGGCGACGAGACACTCCCCATTCCGATGCGTCTGCTGATCAGCGCCTCCAACGAGCTGCCTGCCCCGGACAGCGGGCTGGATGCGCTCTATGACCGCATGCTGGTGCGCGTCTGGATGGACAGGGTGCAAGAGAAATCCAACTTCCAGGCCATGTTGTCCAGTGATGGCGCCTCCCCCCGTCACCTCTCTCCCGCCCTGCAGGTGCAAAGCGAGGAATATCTGCTGTGGCAACGGCAGATCGAGCAGGTGGTGTTGCCCGACGAAGTATTCGAGCTTGTCTATCAGCTGCGACAGCGGCTCGACAGCATGGGCGACGAACCCTGCTATGTCTCGGATCGGCGCTGGAAAAAGGCGGTACGCCTGTGCAAGGCCAGTGCCTTCTTCCATGGCCGGCGGGAGGTAGCGCCGCTGGATCTGCTGCTGCTGAAGGATTGTCTCTGGCATAACGAAGAGAGCCGCACCGCCCTGTTGACGTTGATGGAGGAGTTTGCCCGCCTGCACTGTTACCGGCAGCAGGCGTTGATTTCCCGTCATATGGCCGTCACCTCGGCCTTGCAGGAGTTGCAACAGCAGATGAGTATCCGGCTGGCGCTCAAGGCTGATCCCCACAAGGGGATGCTGGGCAAGCGCAGCAAGGGCTGGCAATTGCCCCTGGAGGATGCCCGCAAGCAGGGGGAGCGGGGCCTGCAAATCCAGCTGCACCTGCTTACCCCGGCCCGACTCAGCCCAGAGGAGCCGGATCTGCTGGTAGAGACACTGGAGTGTGACAAGGTGGTCCTGGGTCACTGGCAGTTCGGTGGCGACAAGGTGATGTTCCATCCCGTTGGCAGCAAGACAGGATTGACGCTGGAGCTTGAGCTCGACAGCAGCCAGCGTCTGAATCTGCTCGACAGCCAGCGCCACCCGATTCCTCTGGTGCTGGTGTGCCGTGAGCCCTTGCCTGGTCTGATAAGCGCCCCCTGGTACAAGACCCTTGCCAACCTCAATGACCAGCTGGCGGCCTTGCGCACCGAGCTGCGTCGCCAGCGTCATCGTTTTGATGACCACCAACCCCACCATTTTATCGGCTCGCGCTGGCTGGTTGCCATCGAGGAGGGCTTCTTCACCCTGGCCCGTGAACTTGATCAAACGGCTGAGCAACTGGCCCAGTGGCAGCAGCGCCTGCCACTGCTGTGCGGGGAGCAGGGGTAAATGATCGAAATTGGCACCATGAGCGCCTTGCTGGCGATCTCGGAGGGAGAGATGGTGTCCGAGATGGTGGTCGCCCTGCTGGCCAGTACCCAGATCTCCCGCTTCATCCGGATAGGCAAGGCACAGGGGCGTTCCCTGAAACAGCGGCTGCAGCGCTGGCGCCATCAGGTGAACGACACCATAGCCCATACTCCTGTTCCTCCCGTGCTGGAACAGGAGTTTCTGCTCTATCAGCACTTTATCTCCCTTTCCCTCGCTCGCCTTGTGGCCGAGTTGCCTACCCTGCTCAGTGCTCTGGAGCGGGGTAGCGACTTTGCCGATGAGGGGCGACAGCTGGCCCATCAGTTGGTGGATCATCCCACCGAGGGTGCCAGGCGGCTGATGCTTGAGAAGTGGCGAGCCAGCCTGGTGGGGGCCTTGCTGCGTTTGCAGCAGGAGCTGGCCGAGGCTGAGCGGCTCAGGTTGCAGCAGGAGCTGGAGGAACAGATAGGCGCCAGCGAGGAGCTGGAACAAGTGCTGGATCCCCAGCGGCGCACGGCCGGTGGCTTGTGGAACCTGGCTCAGGGACGCTGGCAGCCTGCCTCTCTGGTGCTGATCCGTCAATATGCCGCCATGCTGCGCAAAGAGCCCATGTTGCAGGAGATCGCAGACAGCATGGGGCGCAGTCTGCACGATAGCGAGCAGTTGCAGCGGCCCCAGCCGCCGCAGCCCACCCTGATCCAGGAGCCGGTGTTAAGTGACGATGTGCCCGATGATCTGGTCGGGATCCACCCGGCCAATGATCTGATGAGAATGCTGCCGAGTGAGGCCGTCATGCTGGGGGTGCCCGAGCTGGAGCTGGAGTTTTACCGCCGCTATCTGGAGCGGCGCCTGCTCAGCTATCAGGCCAGAGGTACCCTGCCGAGGCATCAGTTGCTGCCTCGTACCACGGATCGGGGTGATCAGGAGTTGCAGCCCATGGGGCCAGTGATTGTCTGTATCGACACGTCCGGCTCCATGGGGGGGTACCCTGAGCAGTGTGCCAAGGCGCTGGCGCTGGCGCTGTTGCAGCTTGCCTTGACCGAGCAGCGGCGCTGCTTCGTGATGCTCTTCTCCACCGATGTGGCGACCTTCGAGCTGACCGATGCCAACGGCCTCGATGAGGCTCAGCGTTTTCTGGCCATGACCTTCAATGGCGGCACGGATCTGCTGCCCTGCCTGAGCGCCACCCTACAACAGTTACAGGCGCCCGGTTTCGAGCTGGCGGATGTGCTGGTGATCTCCGACTTCATTGCCCAGCGTCTGCCCGCTTCGCTGGTGGAGCTGATGGACCGCCAGCGTGGCCGTGGCACCCGATTCAACGCCGTTGCCATGTCCCGTCACGCCAAGCCGGCCCTGCTGCGGGTGTTCGATAAAAGCTGGCTACTCGACTGCGGTCTGCGCGGCCGCTTGCTGCGCCGCTGGTTGCGTAGCTGATATTGCCCCCCCTGATCCGCGCCATACTGGCAGACTGGCCAGCACAACGCCGACACACAAGAGGCCCAGCGCCAGCCATACCGGCTGGGGTATGGTCTCCCCCAGTATCCACCAGGCCAGCATGGCCGCCATCACAGGGGTCAGGGAGCCGAGTGCCGAGCTGACCTCGGCCCCCAGGGTGCGAATGGCGTGGGCGTAACAGAGCGCCGCCAGCAAACCGGCCCCAATTCCCTGCAACAAACCCTGCCATAACCAGATGCTGGCATGACTCACAGTGGGCAAGGGGCTCCACAGGAGTGTCGGCAGCAGCAACAGGGCTGAGGGCACCGCCACCAGAGCGGCGGCATCCAGTGCCGCGAGTCCGCTGTGCCTGACTGCCAGGGTAAACAGGGCCCACAGCAGTGCCGCCCCCAGAAAACAGACTTGCCCCTGCCATAAACCGGGCTCCCCGCTCAGCAGCAGGGTCGCCGTGGCCAGGGCGATGAGGGAGAGCCCGCAGCGCCGTTGGGCGGGGCAAGGTTCGCGCCACAGCAGCAGGCCCAGCAGGCTGACCATGAGGGGGGCTGTGCCCGGTATCAGGGCGCTGCCCTGGGCGACCGGAGCCAGCTGCATGCCGGTGGCGCCGAGCCAGAAGAAGGGCAGACCGGCCCCGGCCAGCATGGCCAGCTGCCAACGCAGGGGAACGCTGTGCAGCCGGGTACGGTGGCGCCAGTAGTAGGGAAGCAGCAGCAAGGCGGGGATACCAAATCGCAGCAGCGCCAGCGCCTGTGGCGGGAGCTTCTCCTCTGCACCAAGGCGCAGGGAGAGGAAGAAACCGGACCAGAGCAGCACAGTGGCGAGGGCGGCGGCCCAGCCGCTGCAACGGGGTGACAGGGTGAATGACATAAGGGTTCCCTCCATGGAATGTCCTGCGCCATTATCCGGCCAGGAGGGAGGGTGTTTCAGGGCAAACTGTTTGAGAAATCCGGATGTAGTTGCTAGTTTCAGCCAATCCAACAGGGATTTTTACCGGATATCGCCAAGATGCTCGACAGAATTGATTTACATCTGCTGCGGTTGCTGCAACAGGATGGTCGCCTCTCCACAGTGGAGCTGGCGGAGCAGGTTGGTTTGTCAGCCTCCCCCTGTGCGCGGCGCCTGAGGCGGTTGGAGGGGGAGGGACACATTCAGGGGTATCGTGCTGTGCTGGCGCGGGAGAAACTTGGCCTTGGCATCACCATCTTCGTCAACGTGCGGCTCAGCCAGCACAAGGAGCCCTTGGTAGATGCCTTCGAGCAGGCGGTGGCGGCCATGGCTGAGGTGATCAGCTGCCACACCGTCTCCGGCAATTACGACTATCTGCTGGAGGTGGTGGTGCCGGATCTGCCCGCCTATGAGCAGTGGATCAGACGATTGCAGTCCCAGGACATGGTCAATGACATCAGCAGCCACTTCGCCATTCGCGCAGTCAAGGTGATGGGGCCGCTGCCCATTTGACCTTTTCAGGCACCGGGCTGGTGGCCGAGCCCCCGCTCGTTGACCTGATCCTGATCCAGCAGGGGCTGGCCGCTGGGCTGGGAGACATAAAAACCCCGCTTGCCGCTGCGCTTGACCCGGTACATGGCCTGATCGGCTCTGGCCAGCGCCGTGCTGAAGTCATCCTGTGGCCGGATCTGCGCTATCCCCATGCTCAATCCCACCTCGGCCTCGCCGTTGGGCAGCTCGAACGGAGTCGAGATGACATTGACGCACTGGTGGGCCAGGTGATGGGTGCGGGGATCGTCACTGTGCCAGGGCAGCAGCAACACGAACTCGTCCCCGCCGAGGCGGCCCAGCTTCACCCCTTCGTCACAACAGGCCTTGATCCGCTGGGTGAGGGCGATCAGCAGCTCATCACCTGCCCTGTGGCCCAGGTTGTCGTTCACCTGCTTGAAGTTATCGAGATCGATAAAGCAGATTGCCCTGAACTCCTGCGGGAACTGGCGTTGCAATGCAGTGCGATTGAGCAGGCCAGTGAGAGGATCCCGATGGGCGAGCTGGGCAAGCTGCTGTTCGTACTCCTTCTCATGGGTGATGTCGATGTGGGTACCCATCACCCGCAGCGGCTTGCCCTCTTCATCCCACTCCACCACCCGGCCCCTGTCCAGCACCCAGGTGGTCTTGCCATCCTTGGCGATCATGCGGTGCATCACCTGATAGAAGGGGCTCTTGCCGCTCAGATGATCGAAGAAGGCCTGCAGTACCCGCTCCCTGTCTTCCGGATGCAGGTGTTCACGCCACACATCGAAGTGGGCCGACAGCTCCTTGGGTTGGTAGCCGAGCATGGCCCCCCAGCGTCGGTTGAAGATGATGAGCTTGCCGGTGGGAAGGTGATTCTGCCAGATACACAGGCCAGTGCCGTCCATGGCGGCATCCAGTTTCTCCCGCGCATCGTCGGCCACCCGCTTCAGGCGCTCATTCTCCTGCAGCAGCTTGTCATAGGCGGCCTGCAGCTCCTCGTATGTCATGAACTCGTTCTTCCATGTGGTCGTTGCGGCCTATAGTCGATGCTGGCTGTGAGCCTGTAAAGTGCGACAAAACGATAATGCAGTCCTCCTCTCGTCTTGCACTCTGCAAAGCTTCTGGCCAGGGCTGATCGCCCGTGAGTGGTACCGAATGGACAGGTTTTGCTGGCGAGCCACCCAAGGAGCGATATGATAAGTCCATGTTTGCGCAGCAATGAGCTTGTTTCCTCTCATGATTCCTAAAATGGCTTCATTTTGTCTGATGCCGCTGCTCCTGCTCGCAGGGTGGGCCGCGCCGGCGTGGGCAGCCCGTGGCCCCTTGCCGGAACCTGTGCTCGTCGGGGAGCTGAGCCAACTGGAAAATGATGCTCTTCCCCCTCGCGTCTTCCGGCTGCGGGTTGCCGCCCTGGCGGCCCACAGGGAGAGCTACTCACCACAGTTGCAGGGGCGCATCGCCCGGTTGCAGTGCTGGGCGCGCGATTCCGAGCGTACCAGCGAATATGAGGCGACCATTGCGTTTGCCAGTGAGCAGTTGGCGTCGGCTCGCAAGCAGCAGGACAGAGAGACGGAGGCCGGGCTCTTTATCTGCCGGGGCTTCAATCAGCAGATGCTGGGTAATATGACCCAGGCCAAGGCGGATTATGATGCCGCCCTGGTACTGGCTGAGGCTCTCGAGGATCCTCGTCTGAAGAGCGATGCTCTCAGTTATCGGGGTGATATGTTTGCCTATCAGGGGGCATTGGCACAGGGCTTGATAGACCTGCTCGCCGCCTATGACGGCTATGTGGCGCTGGGACTGGAGGGGATGAGGCTGCAGGTGTTGGCCCAGATTGCCAACACCTACCGGCGAATGGGGATATACGCGCGATCCCATGAGTATTTTGAAGAGCTGATGCAGGCCTATCTGCAACGACACGATCAGAGCAACCTGATCGATGTCGGCACCCAGCTGGCCATCCTCTATACCGATCAGGGCCGTTACGAGCAAGCCCTGCCCCTGCTAGAAGCGGGTGAGCGTTATTACCGTCAGCAGCAGAGAGAGATGGATCTCGCCTGGCTCAGGGTCGAGTTGTCCTGGTGCCTGCTGAATCTGAAGCGGGTTGACGAGGCGCTGACCAAGCTGGAGCAGGCGAAACCTGTTCTGTATCGACATGAAAAAGATACGGACGAGGCGACGCTGGGGCTATGGCAACTGGTGATGGGATTGACGCTGGATGCCAAAAAGGAGTGGGACAAGGCCCTGCACTATCTGGCCAGGGCCGAGTCCATCTTCAGTCAGGAGCAGAACCAGCGCTTTCTCGCCTGGATCTATCAGGCCAGGGCCAGAATTCTTGAGCAGCAGGGTCAGGTCAATGGTGCGCTGGCGGCGCTCCAGCAGTATGTGCAGATAAAGAGCGAGCTGGATCGCTTGCTGAACGAACAGCGTTCGGCCCAGATCCGCCTGGAGTTCGATTTGGCGCGCAAGGAGCTGGAGAACCAGACCCTCAAGACCCGGCAGCTGGTTCAGGCCGAGCGGTTGAAGCAGTTGCAGGAGCGGCGCCAGTGGCAATATATCGTGGTGGTACTGTTGCTGGTCGTCATGGGGATGCTGGCGCTCTACCTGTTAAATCGCTCCCGCAAGCTGCGTCAGCTTGCCATGACCGACGAGCTGACCGGCATCCACAATCGTCGCCAGATCCAGGCCAAGGGAGAGGTGTGGTTCAGGCAGGCCAGAGACAATGGCAAGCCACTGTGCGTGCTGATCCTGGATATAGACCACTTCAAGCAGGTCAATGACACCCTGGGTCACCACATGGGAGACAGGGTGCTGACTGCCGTGGCCAGCTGCATCGGCGCCCAGATGCGCCATCTGGACAGGGTCGGGCGGCACGGTGGCGAAGAGTTTCTGGTGCTGCTGCCTGATACCCGTATGGAGGAGGCACTCGAGGTGGCTGAGCGGATCCGTCATGAGGTCTCCCGGTTGCACATAGAGGAGATGCCGGAGGGCCATCCGGTGCATGTCAGCATCGGCTGTGCCGAATGCAGCCTGCTCGATGAGAGTCTGGGGGATCTGATCAAACGGGCCGATGATGCCATGTACAGAGCCAAGCAGGCCGGTCGCAACCAGGTGATGCGGGCCGAATAGGGCGATCTGGCACCCTTCGCGAACGGCTCTAAGCCGGGCTGGGTATTTTTCACTCGCGCGGGTATAATGTCGCGCAATTTTGCTTTGACTCAGGCGAGAAGACCCATGTAACGCAGCCCTCCTCCCTCTCTCCACCGGGTTGGCAAAACGCCAGCTGGCGTGGCTTTCGTTGCGTATACATGTGCCGTGAGCGGCATCCCGTATTTATTCCCACGGTGGCCAAGGCCGCCGCCCAATAGAAGAACGTTGAATTATGTCAGCTGAATTTCTGAGTGAAGTCTCCAAGAGACGCACTTTTGCGATCATCTCGCACCCGGATGCGGGTAAAACCACCATCACCGAAAAGGTCCTGCTGTTCGGACATGCCATTCAGCGCGCCGGTACCGTCAAGGGCCGTGGCTCAGGCCAGCACGCCAAATCCGACTGGATGGAGATGGAGAAGCAGCGCGGTATCTCCATCACCACCTCTGTGATGCAGTTCCCCTACTCCAACTGCCTGGTCAACCTGCTTGATACCCCGGGTCACGAGGACTTCTCCGAAGATACCTACCGTACTCTCACCGCCGTGGATTGCTGCCTGATGGTCATTGACGCCGCCAAGGGTGTTGAAGACCGGACCCGCAAGCTGATGGAAGTGACCCGGCTGCGTGACACCCCGATCCTCACTTTCATGAACAAGATGGACCGCGAAGTGCGCGATCCTATGGAAGTGATGGACGAGGTAGAACGCGAGCTGAAGATCATGTGCGCCCCCATTACCTGGCCTATCAGCTGTGGTAAATCCTTCAAGGGTGTCTATCACCTCTACAAGGACGAGACCTATCTGTATCAGACTGGTCAGGGCCACACCATTCAGGAGAAGCGGGTAGTCAAGGGGCTGCATAACCCCGAGCTGGACGCCGCCATCGGCGAAGACCTGGCCGCCCAACTGCGTGGCGAACTGGAGCTGGTGCAGGGCGCCTCTCCCGAGTTCGATCACGAGGCCTTCATCGCCGGCGACATGACCCCGGTCTTCTTCGGTACCGCCCTTGGTAACTTCGGCGTCGACCACATGCTGGATGGCCTGACCGACTGGGCCCCTGCGCCTATGCCGCGCAAGGCCGAGAGCCGTCTGGTTGAGGCGACCGAGGAGAAATTCTCCGGTTTCGTGTTCAAGATCCAGGCGAACATGGATCCGAAACACCGGGACCGTATCGCCTTTATGCGCATAGTGTCAGGCACTTACAGCAAGGGCATGAAGATGCGCCACGTGCGCATCGGCAAGGATGTGAACATCTCCGACGCCGTTACCTTTATGGCCGGTGACCGCGAGCAGGCGGTGGAGGCGTGTGCCGGTGACATCATAGGGCTGCACAACCACGGCACCATACAGATCGGCGACACCTTCACCCAGGGCGAAGATCTCAAGTTCACCGGCATCCCGAACTTTGCGCCCGAGCTGTTCCGCCGCATCCGCCTGCGCGACCCGCTCAAGCAGAAGCAGCTGCTCAAGGGGCTGGTCCAGCTCTCCGAAGAGGGCGCTGTGCAGGTGTTCCGTCCACTCATCAGCAACGATCTCATCGTCGGTGCGGTCGGTGTGCTGCAGTTTGACGTTGTGGTGTCGCGTCTGAAGAGCGAGTACAACGTCGAAGCCCTGTACGAGGCGGTCAACGTCTCCACCGCCCGCTGGGTGGAAGGGACTGACGCCAAGAAGTTCGAAGAGTTCAAGCGCAAGAACGAGCTGAACCTGGCGCTGGATGGAGGTGACAACCTCACCTACATAGCCCCGACCATGGTCAACCTGCGTCTGTCTCAGGAACGTCATCCGGACGTTCACTTCCGTCAGACTCGCGAACACTGATCACAGCGTGTTTGTCTGCAGGCGCGCGATATCTGCAGGATGATGACATAAGAGACCCCGCTTCGGCGGGGTCTTTCTTTATCCGGAGATTGTGCCGGCCAGTGGAAGCTGGCCTTATCAAGACCACCTAGTTCTATTTCCCCTCCTGAGTCCAATAGCTAGTGGCACCCCATATGGAACCAATATACGATTCCTCTTCGCCACGAAACTTTCAGCATGAACAGAATAAGGACATTGCATGCATATTCTCCAAGCCACCCCAGCCCATCTTGAAGAAACCAGCTACCTGTTTGATGCCTACCGTCAGTTTTATGGGCAGGCGCCGGATCGTAGTGCCGCAACGGGGTTTATTGCCGAGCGCCTCACCAACGCCGATTCAGTGATCTTTCTTGCTCGCAATGAGGTGGGGGAAAGCATGGGGTTTGCCCAGCTTTACCCTGCATTTTCATCCGTTGCCATGAGGCGAATGTGGTATCTCAACGATCTCTTCGTCGCCGAATCAGCCCGCCAGCAGGGAGTGGCAAGAGCTCTGTTAAAACGGGTGGCCAGCTTTGCCAAAGAGACAGATGCGCTGACTGTTAAACTGGCTACAGCCGTATCCAATCATCCCGCGAAATCGCTCTACGAATCAGAGGGATATCAGAAGGTCATCGTCTTTGATCACTACACCCAACGGGTTTAGGTGAGGACAGAGGGAGCATCCACCATCAGTTATTACTGACCCCCTTCTCCCCTCGCGGGAGAAGGGCTGGGGATGAGGGGGCGCTCTATTCCAGTTCCAGCAGCATGCAGATCTCGCAGGCATCGTGGCCGGTACAGCCAAGCGGCCCTGGCAGATGTTCGAAGCCAAGGGATTCGTAGAGCGTGGTCGCCTCGCGCAATACCTCTGTGGTTTCCAGATAGCAGCGCTGGTAACCGAGGGTGCGTGCCTCGTCCAGCGCCTGCAGTACCAGCCGTCGACCCAGCCCCAACCCGCGCAGGGAGGGCATGAAGTACATCTTCTGCAGCTCGCATACCTGATCCTCTTCCCCCGCCAGCGGCGCTATGCCGCCGCCGCCGAGGATGGTGCCATCAGGCCCTTCGATCACCCAGTAGCGGCTCTTCTCCCCTTGGTAGGTCTCGTGCAGCCGATCGAGGTCAGGGTCGGCCACCCCGTAGCCCTTGTCGGCGGTGAGGCCGTATTCGGCGGAGACGGCGCGCACCACGGCGGCGATATGGGGATTGTCGGCGGCTGTGATGGGACGGATGCGGTAGCCCTGCTGACGGCGGGCGCGGGAGAGTGCGCTGCGGTAAAGACGCAGGCCGGCCCACAGTTGCTCACGTTCGCTCAGGGTGAGCTGGGCCAGGGTCTCTTCCATGGCACTGTCCATCTCCTGATGCAGCACCAGCAGTTGGGCCTGGCCGGCGATGGTGAGGCGCGCCTCCTTGCTGCGTCCATCGGACGGATGGGGGTGCCAGCTGATGAGCTCCCGTTCGGCGAGGCGGGCCAGCGGGCGGCTGGCATTGGACTTGTCGATGTGCAGCCGCTCGGCCAGTTGCTGGTTGGTGGCGGGGCCGCTCTCCAGTTCGATCAGCAGATGTGCTTCGAGCGGGGTGAGCGCCAGCTCGCCACACTGCTGGGAGAGCATGCCGAGTTCGCGAACCAGATCGCGCGACAGGGCGCGCAGGGGGCGGGGATCCATATCAAGGCTTCCTATTTGGTTGTCTTCAACAACCAATATAACTAACTAGTTGTATCTAGCAACTTTTTTATGGGGGGGAGTGGTGGATCATGAGGCGGACAAGGAGAGGCCGGACATAAAAAAGGGCCCGAAAGGGGCCCAAACATTGGAAACCCGCGCCCGGGGGTGCGGATCCCATCCTTGGTTGGTCATGAACCGGCGTGTTTACACCAGCTCTGTCAGCATGGCGTCGGCATAAGGGGTCAGTGCCTCGCCCTTCTGCACTTTGGCGAGATAGTCCGGGTTGGCGATCAGCGGACGGCCGATGGCGACGAGGTCGAACCGGTTGGCCTTGATGGCATCCAGGGCTGTGTCGGCGCTGTAGTTGCCAACTCCGACCAGATGGCCGTCGTAGTGGGCGCGCAGATAGTCGGAGGCGTGGCCATCCAGATAGTCAAAGGTGAGGCTGTCATCGAAGATGCCCAGATGCACATAGGCCAGGGCGCGCTGGTTCAGCTCGGCCAGCAGATAATCGAACACGGCGCGATCCCGCTTGTCACCTTCCAGATGCACATAGGCACCGGGGGAGAGGCGCAGGCCAACCCGCTCGGATCCGATGCGGGCGTTGACCGCATCCACCACTTCCAGTGCGAAGCGGCTCATGTTTTCCGGGCTGCCGCCGTACTGATCGCTGCGCAGGTTGCTCGAATGGTGCAGGAACTGGTCGATGAGATAGCCGTTGGCACCATGGATCTCAACCCCGTCAAAACCTGCTTCAATGGCGTTGGCAGCGGCCTGGGCGTAATCCTCTGCCAGCTGGCCTATCTCGGCCACTGTCAGGGGACGGGGCACCTGATACTCCAGCTCACGCATGCGTGGCACAGTCCCCTCATGGGCGACGGCAGACGGTGCCAGTACTTCGCCATGATGGAAGAAAGGATGGGAGAGGCGACCCACGTGCCACAGTTGGGCGAAGATTTTGCCGCCATTGGCGTGTACGGCGCTGGTGACTTTTTTCCAGCCTTCGATCTGCTCCGGGCTGTAGAGTCCGGGGGTATTGGGATAGCCCTGGCCATCCGGGCGAATGATGGTGGCTTCGGAGATGATGAGGCCGATATCGGCACGACGGGCGTAATAGGCGGCCATCTGTTCGGTGGGCACCAGGCCCGGGCCGGCCATGCAACGGGTAAGCGGTGCCATCATGAAGCGATTCGCGAGGGTGAGGGTGTCGTTGAGGCGATAGGGCTGAAACAGGGTATTCATGATCGTCTGTCCTGAGGGATTGATTCTTGAACGTGCATTCAAGACGTTTTTTGTTTTGTGTGCAAGTCTTTTTTGAACGAGCATTCAACATGGGTTGGTCTTGCCTGCCTGCTGGGGTAAACTTGCCGCCCTTTTTGTTCCCCCTCATCGGCTCTGCGCCGGTGATCGCTTTTTCAACGGAGAAACCATGCGCAGCGCCGAGTTCAACCGGGACGACGTCTTGCGAAATGCCATGGAGGCATTTCGGGCCAAGGGTTACGCCAAGACCACCATGCAGGAGCTGGTGGCGGCGACCGGGTTGCATCCGGGCAGCCTCTACGCTGCGTTTGGCAACAAACGCGGCCTGCTGCTGGCGGCGGTCGATCACTATGTGCAGGAAAAAAGCGCGCTGCGCCGTGGCTTCTTTGCCGGCCAGAGTCCGCTGGCGGGGGTGCAGGCCTACCTCAGCCAGATAGTGAACGATGCTCTGTGCGGCACCTGTCTGGTGACGCGTACCCTGATGGAGCTGGCGGAGCAAGACGAAGAGCTGCACCTGCGGCTCAAGGCCATCTATGCCGAGCTGGACGCCGATCTGGCGCAGATCCTGAGTCTCGCCCAGCAGCGCGGCGAGCTGGTGGCCGACCGCGACATACCGACTCTGACCGCCTTCCTGCTGATCAATATCCAGGGCCTGGTCACCTTCGCCCAGTGTCGCCCCGACCGCGCCCTGCTCGATGGCGTCGTCACCCAGCTGATGACGGCCCTGCGAGCCTGAGTCGTAGGGGGATCTGATGGCTCTTCAGCCTGTCAGACTCCGGGCCAGCAGAAAACAAAAAGCGCGCCGATTGGCGCGCTTTTTTATACCAGCAGTGGCGGCGTGGGATTAACGACCCAGCTTGGCCTTGAGCATGGCAACGATCTCTTTGATCGCCACTTCCTGCTTCTCGCCGGAGCGGCGGCACTTGTACTCCACCACGCCGTTGTCCAGACCGCGATCGCCGATGACAATGGCGTGCGGCACACCCAGCAGCTCCATATCGGCGAACATCACGCCCGGGCGCTCTTTACGGTCGTCGAACAGCACGTCCACACCAGCCGCTTTCAGCTCGGCGTAGAACTGCTGTGCCTGTTCGGCCACTCGCTCGGATTTGTGCATGTTCATCGGCACTATGGCCACTTCGAACGGAGCTATGGCGTCTGGCCAGATGATGCCGTACTGGTCGTTGTTCTGCTCGATGGCAGCCGCCACCAGACGAGAGACCCCGATACCGTAGCAACCCATCTCCATGGTGACGGACTTGCCGCCTTCGTTCAGCACGCTCGCCTTCATGGCTTCGGAGTACTTGGTACCCAGCTGGAAGATGTGGCCCACTTCGATACCGCGCTTGAGCAGCAGCTTGCCCTGGCCGCACGGGCTCGGGTCGCCTTCCACCACGTTGCGCAGGTCGGCAACGTCAAAGGTGGCGATATCGCGATCCCAGTTGGCACCGGTCAGGTGGAAGCCGGTTTCGTTGGCGCCGCAGACGAAGTCCGCCAGATGGGCGGCGCTGCGATCGGCAATGATGCGACCGGCAAAGCCGACCGGACCGATGGAGCCCGCATCGCAACCGGCGGCAGCCTTGATCTGCTCGTCGTTGGCGAAGGTGAGCGGGTTGGCAACACCCGGGAGCTTCTCGGCCTTGATCTCGTTCAGCTCGTGATCGCCACGCAGCACCAGGGCGATCACGGCCTGCTTGCCGTGCTCATCCGCTTCGGCCAGTACCAACAGGGTCTTGGCGATGGAGGTCGGTGCCACGCTCAGGAACGCAGCGACGTCGTCGATGGTGTGGACGTTTGGAGTGGCAACCTTGGTCAGGGCTTTGGTTGCGGCAGCGCGCTCGCCAACGGGTGCCAGCGCTTCGGCCATCTCTATGTTGGCGGCGTAATCTGAGGTATCGGAGAAGGCAATCAAGTCTTCACCGCTCTCGGCCAGTACCTGGAATTCGTGAGAGCCGGTGCCGCCGATGGAGCCGGTATCGGCCTGCACAGGACGGAAGTTCAGCCCCATGCGGGTAAAGGCGGCGCAGTAGGCGGCGTGCATCCGCTCGTAGGTCTCGATCAGCGAGGCCTTGTCGATGTGGAAGGAGTAGGCGTCCTTCATCAGGAACTCGCGACCGCGCATCACGCCGAAACGGGGACGCACTTCATCGCGGAACTTGGTCTGGATCTGGTAGAGGTTGAGCGGCAGCTGCTTGTAGCTGTTCACTTCGTAACGGACCAGGGAGGTGATCACCTCTTCGTGGGTCGGACCCAGTACGAAGGGGCGGTTGTGGCGGTCGGTCAGGCGGCACAGCTCGGGGCCGTAGTCGTCCCAGCGGCCTGACTCCTGCCACAGCTCGGCGGGTTGTACCACCGGCATGGAGACTTCGATGGCGCCAGCATTGTTCATCTCTTCGCGAACAATGTTCTCGATCTTTTTCAGTACCCGCAGGCCGGACGGCAGCCAGGCATACATGCCGGAGGCCAGTTTGCGGATCATGCCGGCGCGCAGCATCAGCTGATGACTGACGACTTCGGCGTCGGACGGGGTTTCCTTGAGAGTGGAAAGCAGGTATTGGCTGGTACGCATCGCTCGTGACCTTAGATAAGACGGGCCGCGGGGCCCTGGATAAATTCAAGAGCGGAATTTTAACAGGGAGGGCCCTGTGGCCCAAGGGCTAAATTTAGCGCAGCGGGAGAAAGCGGGGGCGGGGCCCCCGCCCGTGTCAGACCCGAAATTGCGACAGCAGTCGCTGTTGCAGCAGGCTGGCCTGATGGAGGGAGGAGGCGAGCTGCAGGCACTCCTGCGCCTCCTGTTCCCCTGTCTGGGCCTGCAGGCTGATGCCGGAGACCTTGTCCGAGGTGTGGCTCAGGGTGTGGGAGAGCTGACCTGTGGCATCCGCCACCTGCTGCACCATGTCGGCCAGATGGTCGATAGCTTCTTCCACCTTGAACAGGATTTGCTTGGTGTTGTCGGAGTCCTCCATCCCCGATTCCACAGTTTTCAGGTTGCGCTGCATCATCAGATAAGCCTTCTCGGTCTGCTGCTGAATGCTGTTGATCACCTCGGTTATCTCGGCGCTGGAGGCGGCGGTGCGGTTGGCCAGGGTGCGTACCTCGTCCGCCACCACGGCAAAGCCCCGGCCCATTTCGCCGGCCCGGGCTGCCTCGATGGCGGCGTTGAGGGCCAGCAGGTTGGTCTGCTCCGAGATACTGCTGATGGTGGAGATGATCTGGCCAATCTGGCCCGCCTGCTCCTTGAGGGCGTTGATGGCATTGGCACATTCCCCCACTTCCACCACCACTCGCTGCATGCCTGCGCTGGCAGAGGCCACATACTGACTGCTCTGTGTGGTCAGCTGACGGACCTGATTGGCATTTTGCGCGGCCAGACTGCAGTTATCCGAGATGGAGGTGGCGACCTGTACCATCTGCTCGCTGTCGTGGTGCAACGCCTGGGCATGCTCGGCGGTCTGACGGCTGCTCTGGCTGATGGCCTCGACCCGGTTGACCGAGGTGTGCACGTGATCGCTGATGTGCTGATTGTTGTCCATGGTGGAGCTGATCATCTTTTGCAGCTTTTCGATGAAGCGATCAACGCTGCCCGCCAGCGAGCCTAGTTCATCGTCCCGCTTGAGGTTGATGCGAGCGTTGAGATCCCCGTCGCCTGCGGCTATGTCCTGCATGCGCTGGTCAACTTGCAGCAGGGGGTTGACTATGGTGCGCACCAACCAGAAGCCACACAGAGTGACAATCAGCAGGCTCAGCACCAGGCCGCCCAGGATCAGGTTTTTGGTATAGCCGATAATGGTATTGAGCTGGTTCACCTGATCCTCGACGGTCGCATCGCCCTGGGTCTCGACCTCGACCAGCGCCTGTTTGAGTTGTTCGGCACTGCTCTCGTAAAGAGCCAGCTGGCGCTGGTAATCGGTCAGGGCCGCGATCCACTCACTTGTCAGCCGCGTGCTGTCGGCCAGCAGGGCGCGGTACTGAGTGGAGAGCGACTGGCCGGCAAACTCCCCTTCACCGGGCACATCGAACAGGCCGGTCGCCAGCATGCCGTCCACCGCTTCCTGATAGAAGCGGTTTGCCTCCGTCAGTTCGGCCTGGATGGCGGGGGTGGGGCCTTCACTCTGCATCTTCTCCAGGGCATAGAGCTGACGCAGGAAACCTATGTTGGCCTCCATGCCGCCGTCGGCCGCCTGCCAGCGGGTGGAGAGGCCGCCGTTCCAGCTGATGGCCTGATCAGGTGACTGGGTGAGGCTCTCGACTGCGCCATCACCGATCACCTCCAGTTGGGTTGAGAGGCGTGACATGCGCTCCGAACTGGCGCGCAGTGCCTGATCGATACCGGTAAAGGTGCTGTAGAGCGTCAGCAGTTTTTCCTGCTGTTGCTGATACGTCTGCTCATGCTGCTTCATTGCATTGATGGCCGTCGCATCGATGAGCTTGCCTTCCTCAACCCGTTGCAGGGCCTCGGTGGCTGCCTGTTTGGCTCGCTGCAGCTCGGGCTCGTCGAGGGGCATGCCTCTGAGCATTTTCTGGATATACAGGGACTGGTTGCCCAGCTCGATGGATCCCTCCATGGCGCCATCGGCGGTTTGCCAGGCGGCGCCCAATACATAGGAGAGCAAGTCGGCCAGCCGCTGGCTGCCATACCAGCCGATCGCGCCCATGCCCAGTGTGCAACCGAGCAGGATAGTCAGCCCAAGATTCGATGTAGTGACAATTTTCATGATGCAGGACCTTCCCTGGTTCCGAACAAACCCAATTCAGTGTTCTATCAATGGCCAAGATCCGCCATTCCCGGTGGAAAATAAAGTTACTGCCCAGATCCGATCCAAGCATGGCTCCGAAAGCGCCAGAATGCCGAGAATCCTCTGTCATCCGTCAGCGCCCTATGCTGGATACTTATCCAGTTATTCTTTATGCTATGACCCAATTTACAGATAGATGGTTTGGCGAGGAGAGAGCCGTGATTGGTCGCTTGAGAGGCGTAGTCATTGAGAAACAACCCCCCGAGGTGCTGCTGGAAGTCGGGGGCCTGGGTTATGAAGTACAGATGCCCATGAGCTGCTTCTATGATCTGCCCGAGATCGGCAAGGAAGTGACCATCCACACTCACTTCGTGGTGCGTGAAGATGCCCAGCTGCTGTACGGCTTCAATCACAAGCAGGAGCGGGCGCTGTTCCGCGAGCTGATCAAAACCAATGGCGTCGGCCCCAAGCTGGCGCTGGCCATTCTCTCCGGCATGACAGCCACCCAGTTTGTGCTGAGTGTTGAGCGTGAGGAGATAAGCTCCCTGATCAAGTTGCCAGGCGTGGGCAAGAAGACCGCCGAGCGGCTGGTGGTGGAGATGAAGGACAGGCTCAAGGGCTGGGTCAGCCACGATCTCTTCTCGCCGGCCGAGATCAGCCTGCCAGCTAGGGAGAGCGTCCTGCGTGCCCCGGATTCGAGCGAAGAGGCGGCCAGTGCACTGGTGGCGCTTGGCTACAAGCCGCAGCAGGCCAGCCAGATCGTCAGCAAGATAGCCAAAGAGGGAATGTCGGTTGAAGATATCATCCGTGAATCCCTGCGTAGTCTGGTGTGAGGTAGGCAATGATTGAAGCGGACCGTCTCATTTCCGCCACTGGCGTGCGTGAGGATGAGATCATCGATAGGGCCATACGGCCAAAGATGCTGGCCGATTACACAGGTCAGGATCCCGTCTGCGAGCAGATGGAGATCTTCATCGAGGCGGCCCGCCAGCGTGGTGAGGCACTCGATCACCTGTTGATCTTCGGCCCGCCGGGTCTGGGCAAGACAACGCTTGCGAACATAGTCGCCAACGAGATGGGGGTCAACATCAAGACCACCTCGGGCCCTGTGCTGGAGAAAGCCGGTGATCTGGCTGCCCTGCTCACCAACCTCGAACCGAACGACGTCTTGTTCATCGATGAGATCCACCGTCTCAGCCCAGTGGTGGAGGAGGTGCTCTATCCGGCGATGGAGGATTACCAGCTCGACATCATGATAGGGGAGGGCCCTGCCGCTCGCTCCATCAAGCTCGACTTGCCACCCTTTACCCTGATCGGGGCCACCACCCGGGCCGGTTCCCTGACCAGCCCGCTGCGGGATCGTTTCGGCATCGTCCAGCGGCTGGAGTTTTACAACGTCAAGGAGCTGACCGATATCGTCTCTCGCAGTGCTCGCTGTCTGGGGCTGGAGATGACAGGTGACGGGGCCCTGGAGTTGGCCCGTCGCTCTCGCGGTACTCCGCGTATTGCTAACCGTTTGTTGCGCCGGGTGCGCGACTTTGCCCAGGTCAAGTCTGATGGCAGGATCGATGGACCCATAGCGGCCCGTGCCATGGACATGCTGGACGTGGACAATGAAGGTTTCGACTTCATGGACCGCAAGCTATTGTTGGCTGTCATAGACAAGTTTATGGGGGGCCCTGTGGGTCTCGATAACCTGGCGGCTGCCATAGGTGAAGAAAAAGATACTATCGAGGATGTACTGGAACCTTATTTGATCCAGCAGGGCTACCTGCAACGTACACCCAGAGGGCGGATAGCGACACCAAGAGCTTATGCACATTTTGGCCTGCAACGGCCAGATGAAAGGTGAAAACAGCTGTTTGAACAAAAAACCGCCATCAAGGGCGGTTTTTTGTTATCCGGACATAAAAAAGCCCACGGCACAGGCGGTGGGCAAAGACAATTCAGGATGGATGTTCACAGACAGTGAGTGCGTCTGGACACAGACCGGAAAAAACAGAGGAGCCGTCGCGAGGCCTCAGAGTCGGTTCATTTGATAGAGCTGAACGAACGAAAGCTTGTAGTAACGGATGGTTTTAGCAACAAACTTTTTCATCTTAAATTCCAATAGACAGGTTCGAAATGTTCATCGAATACGTGCCGGGAACCCGGATTGACCGGCCTGTATCCAAGGGGATGCCCTCACTGCGAGGCGCATTGTAGGGGCTCTGTCTGACTCGGACAAACAAGAAAAATTGAGCATGTCAGATTAGATTAACTAATCATTTATCTGGTCTGTTCAATTAGCATGAAAATGCATTTTTACTGGTTTTAAATTGAGTTGGTTGGCAGCGCTGGCAGGCGGGGGAAACATAATGAAATTCACGTTGGAAGTCATTTTTTAACAGAACTGCCACTTATTGATCGAGATAATAAAATTGATTTAAATCAATGATTTGTGATTTTCAGTTTTTTGTGACACAGCTCTCCAAATTAAATGGAATTTAGCGTGAAAATGCCTTTAAAAGGCATGTATTCATGGTGGTTTTACATTGATTTCAATCAAATAAAGGTGATATAAAACACCGGTCATTATGGGCAGGAATAAAGCAAGCTAGATTGTTTTGCAATTGTTAAACATTAGCTTTTTTTGTTCCTCGATATTGCCTTGTTGTTAATGCTGGTAGCAGTCGAAACCGGTCGTCAGTGCAAACTGGAACATGACCGATCATTCGGGGACTTCCAACGGAAGCTTTGTCCTTAAAACTTAAAATAGCCGTGCCAATAATCGGTGAGGAAACATCATGATTGCTGAGCATGTGGTAGACCTATCGCGGTTCCAATTTGCTGCGACGGCCCTTTATCACTTCCTGTTTGTGCCCCTGACGCTCGGAATGGCCTTCATTCTGGCGATCATGGAATCTGTCTATGTGATGACCAACAACACTGTCTACCGGGACATGACCAAGTTCTGGGGCAAGTTGTTTGGTATTAACTTCGCCCTCGGGGTTACCACAGGGCTGACCATGGAGTTTCAGTTCGGTACCAACTGGGCCTACTACTCCCACTATGTCGGTGATATCTTCGGGGCCCCGCTGGCCATCGAAGGGCTGATGGCGTTCTTCCTGGAATCCACCTTTGTCGGCATGTTCTTCTTTGGTTGGGACCGCCTGACCAAGCGTCAGCATCTGGCTGCAACTTGGTTGATGGCGCTGGGAACCAACCTTTCCGCCCTCTGGATCCTGGTTGCCAACGGCTGGATGCAGAACCCGGTCGGTGCCGAGTTCAACTTCGAGTCCATGCGGATGGAGATGGTGAGTTTCGCCGAACTGGTCTTCAACCCGGTCGCTCAGGTCAAGTTCGTCCATACGGTCGCGGCTGGCTACACCACGGGCGCCATGTTCGTGCTGGGCATCTCTTCTTACTACCTGCTGAAGAATCGTGATGTGGCCTTCGCCCGTCGCTCCTTCGCCATCGCAGCGGCCTTCGGTATGGCCTCCATCCTCTCTGTGCTGATCCTGGGTGACGAGTCCGGCTACGAGACAGGTGAAGTGCAGAAGGTGAAGTTGGCGGCCATCGAAGCCGAGTGGGACACAGAACCTGCACCGGCTGCATTTACCCTGTTCGGCATTCCGAATCAGGAAGAGATGCGTACCGATTACGCCATCAAGATCCCCTATGCGCTCGGCATCATTGCTACTCGCTCTCTGGACGGCCAGGTGACCGGCCTCAAGGATCTGAAGAGCGAGCACGAGCTGCGTGTGCGTAACGGCATGAACGCTTACGATCTGCTGACCAAGCTGCAATCCGGCGACAAGTCCGAAGATACCCTGGCACGCTTCGATGAAGTGAAACAGGATCTCGGCTACGGTCTGCTGCTCAAGCGTTACACCAGCAATGTGACAGACGCGACCGACGAACAGATCAAGGCCGCCGTGGATGACTCCATCCCGCAGGTTCTGCCGCTGTTCTTCGCTTTCCGCATCATGGTTGCCTGCGGCATGCTGATGCTGGTACTGATCGGTCTGGCCTTCTATGACAGTGCTCGTCACCGTATCGGTGAGAGAAAGTGGCTGCTCAAAGCCCTGCTGTGGGGTATCCCGCTGCCCTGGATCGCCATCGAGGCGGGCTGGTTTGTCGCCGAGTATGGCCGTCAACCCTGGACCATAGCCGAAGTGCTGCCGACCTCGCTCTCTGCATCCAACGTGCCTGCGTCCGAGATCTGGTTCTCCCTGATCGGGATCTTCCTGTTCTATACCGTACTGCTGATCATCGAGATGTACCTGATGTTCAAGTATGCGCGTCTGGGCCCAAGCAGCCTGAAGACGGGCAAGTACCACTTTGAACAGAGCAAGGTATAAGGAGAGTAACCCATGTTTGATTACGAAATGTTGCGTCTGGTCTGGTGGGTACTGGTTGGCGTCTTGCTGATCGGCTTCGCCATCACCGACGGTTTCGATATGGGGGTGGGCGCACTGCTCCCCTTCGTCGGCAAGAAGGATGTGGAGCGTCGGGTGATGCTCAACACCATGGGCCCGCACTGGGAAGGCAACCAGGTATGGCTTGTCACGGCGGGCGGTGCCCTGTTCGCGGCCTGGCCCATGGTCTATGCGGCGGCCTTCTCGGGCTTCTACATCGCCATGATCCTGACCCTGATGGCGCTCTTCTTCCGTCCGGTCGGTTTCAAGTATCGCTCCCTGCGTGAAGACGCCAAGTGGCGCAGCAACTGGGACTGGGCGCTGTTTATTGGCAGCGCAGTACCCCCCATAGTGTTCGGGGTGGCCTTTGGCAACTTGTTGCAGGGCGTGCCGTTCGAATTCAACCAGTTCATGATGCTGACCTATCACGGCAACTTCTTCGGCCTGCTCAATCCGTTCGGCATTCTGGCCGGTCTGGTGAGTCTGTTCATGCTGGTCACCCAGGGTGCGACCTGGCTGATGATGAAGACCGATGGTGAGGTGCTGGCGCGTTCCCGCACTGCAGCCATGATCTGCTCCCTGCTGACCCTGGTGCTGTTCGGCCTGGCTGGCTGGTGGGTGAGTGGCATGGACGGCTACGTGGTCGTCAAGGCGGCTGCGACCGATGCGGTATCCAATCCCATGAACAAGGAAGTGGTGCGCCAGGCCGGTGCCTGGATGAACAACTACGCCCTCTATCCCTGGATGATAGCCGCGCCGTTACTGGGCCTCTCCATGAGCCTGCTCACTGCGCTGTTTGCCAAGCTGAATAAAGGCTGGGTGGCGTTTACCTGTTCTTCATTGGCGGTTGCCGGCGTGATCCTGACCGCAGGCTTCTCCATGTTCCCGTTCGTGATGCCCTCGAGCCTCGAGCCGTCACTGAGCCTGACCATGTGGGATGCCACCGCATCGTTCAACACCCTGAAGGTGATGACGGTAGCGGCAGCTATCTTGGTACCGATTGTGCTGGCTTATACCATCTGGACCTACGTCAAGATGTTTGGTCGGGTGACCAGCAAGCACATCGAAGACAACCAACAATCGCTCTACTAAGAAGGTGCCCTGATATGTGGTATTTCACCTGGATCCTGGGTCTGTTGCTGGCGTGTTCATTTGGCATCATCAATGCGCTCTGGCTGGAACACAGCGAGAACATGGATCGTCAGATCGATGAAGACAAGTGATCGGCTCGCCCGGTTGGCCGCTCCTCTGGAGCGCCAACCCTGGCAGGGGTTGATGTTGGTAGCGGCGGCCCTGTTGGCCGTCGCTATTTTACAGGCCCCCAACCTGGTGGCCGCCAACACCAGTGAGCATGGGCTGTTGCTCGCTCCCTGGTTGATGTGGGCGGTCTGTTGCGGCGTCATGCACGGGCTGGGATTCCATCCCCGCAGCCTCATTGGCCGAGTGTTGTTTTGCCCCTGGCTCGCCTTGCCCAGTTTGTTGTATGGGCTCTGGTTGACCCAAGGCTATTTCCTTTCATAAAAAACGGGGGGAGGCAGGATTTCCCTGTCTCCCCCTGCTTCTTTCCTATTCAGCCCTGCGCTATGATAGCCCCCCATCTGACTGTCGAATGGATCACAGATTTTTATGGGGGAAGTCTCTGAGTTTCCGGTACGTGTCTACTACGAAGACACTGACGCCGGGGGCATCGTCTACAACGCCAATTATCTCAAGTTTATGGAACGTGCTCGCACCGAGTTTCTGCGCAGCGGCGGCATCGAACAGGATGTCTTGCTGCAAGCCGGATTCGCGTTTGTGGTGAGTCGAACAGAGATCGATTTCCGCTCGGCGGCCCGTTTTAATGAATTGTTGACCGTAATAACGCAAGTGACTGAAGTGAAACGTGCATCCATGCGCTTCTCACAGCAGATCCTGGCGGCTGATGGACGACTGATCACCCAGGCCATGGTACAGATAGCCTGTGTCAGTCATCCGCATATGAAACCTGTTGCAATACCAGAAAATGTGAAGGGAGTGCTGTTAAGTGCACGCTGAAATTTCGTTTATTGGCCTGTTTTGGCAAGCCAGCCTGTTGGTAAAACTGGTCATGATGACCCTGATGGGGATGTCGGTTGTCTCCTGGGCGCTGATCTTTCAACGCTCCAAGGTCATCAAGGCGGCCAATCTGGCATCCGAGCAGTTTGAAGACCGTTTCTGGTCCGGGGTCGATCTCAACCGCCTCTATCAGGAGTCTTCCTCCCGCCGCGATGATATCGAAGGCATGGAAGATATCTTCTATTCCGGCTTCAAGGAGTATGCTCGCCTGCTCAAGGCGGGCGCCCGTGGCCAGGATGCGGTGATGGATGGTACCTATCGTGCCATGCGGGTATCGCTTTCCCGCGCGGTGGACGAGCTGGAATCCAACCTGCCAGTGCTGGCAACCGTCGGCTCCATCAGCCCCTATATCGGTCTGTTTGGTACCGTATGGGGCATCATGAACGCCTTTATCGCCCTGGGCCAGGTGCAGCAGGCTACCTTGCAGATGGTGGCACCGGGTATCGCGGAAGCGCTGATCGCGACCGCCATGGGCCTGTTTGCCGCTATTCCTGCGGTTATTTTCTATAACCGGTTTACCAACAAGGTAGAGAAGCTGGAGAACGCCTACGCCAACTTCATGGACGAGTTCACCACCATACTGAACCGTCAAATTGCACAGCAGCAGGGTGATCAGTAATGCAAACCTATCAGCGGATCCGGCGCAAGAAGGTGTGCGAGATCAACGTGGTTCCCTATATCGACGTCATGCTGGTGCTGCTTATCATCTTCATGGCGGTGACGCCGGTGATCACGCAAGGGGTCAAGGTTGACCTGCCGCAGGCAGAATCCGAGCAGTTGCCGGAAGATGCCAAGCCCCCCTTCATTGTCAGCGTCAATACCGAAGGCGAGTACGTCATCAAGGCCGGTGAGGCCGACGATGAGCCGGTGCCTGCCGGGACGCCCGAGGCGATGCAGCAATACATCACCGAAAAGGCCATGGGCTATCTGGCCATCAACCAGAACGCCCCCGTCGTGGTGGCGGGTGACAAGTCCGTGCGCTACGAAGAGGTGATACTGCTGATGGTGGCCCTCAAGAATGCGGGCGTGCCTCAGGTTGGCCTGATGACAGATCCGGTGAACTGACGGAGATGGATGTGAAGCGTGGTATTTCCGGTTATCTCATCGCGTCGCTGCTGCTGCACCTGATCGTCGGCATCATTTTGCTGGTCGGGGTCGACTTCAGCAAACCGAAGCGGCCAGAGTCCAAGGGGCAGATCATCAATGCCGTCATGCTTGACGAGAACTTCCTCAACGAACAGGCCAAGCAGATCCAGCAGCAGAAGTCTCAGCCCAAGCCCCAGAAGGTAGAGAAAGAGCAGGATAAGGAAGACACGGACCTCGCCAAGCGTGAGCTGGCCCAGCAGCAGGAGCGGCTGCGTATCGCCGAGACCAAGCGCAAGGAAGCCGAAGAGGCGACCCGCAAGGCCGAGGCTGAGAAGCAGAAAAAAGTCGCCGAGCAGAAGCTGGCGGAAGAGAAGGCGCAGAAAGCCGAGGAAACCCGCAAGCTGGAAGAGCAGAAAACCAAGCAAGCCGAGGCTGAACGCAAGGCGGCAGAAGCCGAGAGCAAGGCGCTGGCGCTGAAGAAGAAAAAGGAACAAGAGAAGAAAGAGGCCGAGGAGAAGCAAGCCAAGGCTGAGGCTGCCAAGAAAGCAGAAGCCGACAAGAAGGCCAAGCAGGAAGCCGAGCAGAAAGCCAAGGCCGAAGCGGACAAGAAAGCCAAAGCAGAGGCCGAGAAAAAGGCCAAGGCGGAAGCGGACAAGAAAGCCAAGGAGGCCAAGGAAGAAGCTGCCAAGAAGGCAAAAGCTGACGCAGAGAAGAAAGCCAAGGCTGAAGCCGACAAGCAGGCCAAGATAGCGGCCGAGCGCAAGCGTAAAGCAGCCGAGCAAGCCAAGTTGCAAAAAGAGATGGAAGACATGATGCAGCAGCAGCTGGCGGCTGAGGCCAATGCTCGCAGTCAGGCTGCATCGGCAGCAGCGCAAGGTGAGGTCGACAAATATGCGGCTCTCATCAAGGCCACTGTTGAGCGTTATATGATTTTGGACCCCACCATGCGGGGCAAAACATGTACTATCGGCGTACGGCTTGCCAGCACTGGTTTTGTCATCTCGGTAGATAACGGCCAGGGTGACCCGGCAGTATGTCGTTCCGGCAAAGCGGCAGTATTGAAGGCCAATCAACTGCCGGTACCGAAGGATCCTGCGGCTTTCGAGATGTTGAAGGAATTCAATCTCAAGTTGGAACCGAACATCTAGGCATGAGAAAACGGGGTCATATACTGTGGTTGGCAGCGTCTTGCTGAGAATGGAATGTAACCTCTCATTTTTATTGGAACCGAGTATTTAAGCCATGATAAGAAAAGTGTTTTTTGCTTTGGTTGGCTGCTTGTTGCTGAGCCAGAGTGCTCAGGCGGCCTTGGACATCGTCATCACTGGCGGTATCGACAGTGCGCGACCCATTGCCATTGCACCCTTCAAGTGGGAAGGCAATGGCCAGTTGCCGCAGGATATCGCGGAAGTGGTCTCCAACGACCTGATGCGCAGTGGCAAGTTCAAACCGCTGGCCCGTGGCCAGATGCCGCAAACCCCTAGCTCAAGTGGCGAGATCAACTTCGCACCCTGGGCGTCCCAGGGGGTTGAGGCAGTCGTGGTCGGTTCCATTGCTGCCGTCGGCGACGGTACTTACAAGATCAACTTCGAGCTGGTCGACGTACTGAAGGGCCAGCTGGCCAAGACTCAGGGCGGGGAGAGCAACGGTTACATTCTGGACAGCCGGATGGCGACCATACCGGGTGCCCAGATGCGCCAATTTGCTCACCGTATCTCCGACATCGTCTATGAGCGTCTGACGGGCGAACGTGGTGCCTTCCTGACCCGGATTGCCTATGTCTCGATCGAGCAGGGGGCCCAGTTCCCGTATCAGCTGCGTATCTCCGATTACGACGGCTACAACGAGAAGACGCTGCTGCGCTCCCGCGAGCCGCTGATGTCACCGGCCTGGTCGCCGGACGGCAGCAAGCTGGCTTACGTGAGTTTCGAGAACCAGAAGTCTGAAATCTATGTGCAGGACATCTACAACCAGCAGCGTAGCCTGATCTCCAGTTTCCGCGGTATCAACGGGGCGCCAAAGTGGTCTCCAGATGGTCGTCGATTGGCTATTGTGCTGTCCAAAGATGGTCAGCCTGATATCTATGTCATTGATGTTGCAAGCAAGCAGCTGACAAGGGTGACAAATACCCGGGTGATCGATACTGAACCGGCCTGGATGCCTGACGGGCAAACTTTGATTTTCACCTCTGAACGTGGTGGCAAACCCCAGATTTATAGCGTAAATTTGGCGACTGGCGTCACTCGCCGGATGACCTGGGAAGGAGAATCCAACCAGGGTGCCTCTGTCACGCCGGACGGCAAGTCCATGGTGATGGTGACCCGGGTTCAGGGACAATATCGCATCGCTCGTCAAGATATGGAAAGCGGAGCAATGTTGGTATTGACCCAGAGTGCTCTGGATGAGTCGCCAAGTGTGGCTCCCAATGGCAGCATGATCATTTATGCCACCATCTATCAAGGTCGCAAGAGCCTGGCGTTGGTATCGACCGATGGTCGTTTCAAGGCGGTCCTTCCGACCAGTAGCGGTGAAATTCGTGCACCAGCTTGGTCGCCCTTCTTGAATTGATAAAAATTCGATTGTTTTTTGTTTTGTTATAAAGGTTTAAGGAAATAGCATGCAACTCAATAAACTGCTCAAGGGTTTGGCCATCGCACTGCCACTGTTCACCCTGGCCGCTTGTAGCTCCTCTTCTGATTCTGACGCCGCTGGCGCCGAGTCAGGTATGACCGACGGCATGGGCGGTGTACAAACCGGTGGCGCCAACGGTATGTTGTCCCCGGAAGAGCAGATGCGTCAGAAGTTTGAAGCACTGCAACGTGACAACGTGATCTACTTCCCGTTTGATGGTTATGACATTCAGGGTCAGTACGCCGACCTGCTGGATGCACACGCCAGCTACCTGCGTGAGCGTCCGTCCGTCAAGGTGTTGATCGAAGGCCACGCCGATGAGCGCGGTACTCCGGAATACAACATCGCGCTGGGCGAGCGTCGTGCCAAGGCTGTTGCCAAGTATCTGCAAACCCTGGGTGTGCAGGCTGAGCAGCTCTCCATCGTCAGCTATGGCGAAGAGAAGCCGCTGGATCTGTCTCACACCGAGGATGCCTTTGCCAAAAACCGCCGTGCGGTTCTGGTTTACTAAGGTTTGATCCGAATTTAATTCGTATATAAGCAAGCGGCCATTTCGATGGCCGTTTTATTTGCACTAAACGCTAAGGTTTATTCCGAATGAAGCTCGTGTATAAGCAAGCGACTATTGTGATGGCCGTCTTATTTGCACTGAGTGCTCAGGCGGCTGCGCCTGTGAGCGACCTCAGTGGCAATGGCGGTGGTGGCGTGGCCCTCAGCGGCAACAATGGCGCCATCATGCCCACAGGCAGCCTGGAAGACAGGGTTGCTTTGCTGGAACGCACCCTCAATGCCCGTCTGCGTCTGCAGGCCGAATTGCAGCAACAGGTGGATTCCCTGCAAGGGGAGGTCTCTGAACTGCGTGGCCAGCTGGAGCAGCAAACCTACCAGATGGAACAGTCGCAAGAGCGTCAGCGTCAGCTCTATCAAGAGCTGGACAAGGTGGCCAACAGCAAGCCTGCTGCTGCCCCCGCCACGCCTGCGGCCGGTGCGAGTGCAGCCCCTGCGGCAAACTACTCTGCCAATCTGGATGAAAACCAGGCCTACGATGCGGCCGTGAACATGGTGCTCAAGGACAAGAACTACGACAAGGCCATTCCCGCCTTCGAAGGGTTCATCAAGCAGTACCCGAGTTCGAGCTATGTGCCGAATGCCCACTACTGGCTCGGTCAACTGCTGTTCAACAAGGGGGACAGGACCGGTGCCGCGGCGCAGTTCTCCACGGTAGCGAACAAGTTCAGCAAGTCTCCCAAGCGGGCCGATGCCCTGCTGAAACTGGGTATGCTGGCACAACTCGATGGCAAGAAAGCGGAAGCCAAAACCTTCTATGAGCAGGTGATCAAGGGCTATCCCAATACCTCGCCAGCCCAATTGGCCAAGCAGAGTCTGAGCAAGTTGTAACATTGCCGTAGGTCACTGTTTTCGTAACAATCTTGTAAATACGGCCCTGCTTTGTATGCGCAGTGAACAAACAGATTTAATTTAAGAATTTTCTATTGCGCCAGGATGATAAATCCGTAATATAGGCCGCCGTCAGAGCCGGAGCAGTATTGCAGCCGGTCCTGGTCGTGGTGAGGGTCGTTAGCTCAGTCGGTAGAGCAGTTGACTTTTAATCAATTGGTCGCTGGTTCGAATCCAGCACGACCCACCATTTCTCCACTAAGTGGAGACAGAATTCCCAGGTCGTTTAGCTCAGCTGGGAGAGCACCTCCCTTACAAGGAGGGGGTCACTGGTTCGATCCCAGTAACGACCACCA